>DVGV01000076.1 GCA_018712545.1 Candidatus Coprenecus merdigallinarum
TTTGTCATCTTTTTATTATATTAATGTTACTAATAATCACTTGCATAAATTTGAGAATGCAAAAGTATTCTTATTTTTTACATTTACAAAATAATATTGAAGTTTTTTCTATATTTTTTTTGGCACAATCATTGACACAAAGAACTCTTGCCGGGAAAAACCGGTACGGAACGAAGCATTCTGCCAAAATGTCATAGACAGACAGAGCTGCATCGGCCGATGGCAGTAGAAGTAACAATTTAAGGAAATTTATTATGAAACAGACTATAGAAGATTTACTCAACGCCGGGGCGGGCGATATGAATATAGTGCCCGTCGTCAGCATTGACACCGTGCAGAAGATCAACGACAGTGAACTGCCTGAGATTCTGCCGGTACTGGCACTGCGCAATGCCGTGCTATTCCCCTCGACCGTCACTCCTATCTCTATCGGAAGGGACAAATCCATCAAGCTGGTCAGGGACGTGTACAACTCAGGCAAAATTCTGGGAGCCATCGCCCAAAGGGACATAAACGTGGAGGACCCGTCACTCATAGACCTATATAATATAGGTACGCTCGCCCGCATCATAAAAATCATCGAGATGCCGGACGGAACCATAACCGCCATACTCCAGGGACTCAAGCGCCTGCGTCCTGTGGAGCAGACTGCATCAGAACCATATATCTTCGCCAAGGTAAAATATCTTGAGGACACCCTCCCCGGCAAGAACGACAAGGAAATGAAATCCCTGACGGGTTCCATCAAGGACCTTGCCCTGCATATCATCAAGCTCTCCCCCCACCTGCCCAACGAGGCATCCTTCGCCATCAAAAACATAGAAGGCGATGAGTTCCTCATCAACTTCATCGCCTCCAGCGTGGAGTTCGAGGATCCCATGGAGAAGATCAAGCTTCTAGAGGAAGGCAATATGAAAATCAGGGCCATGAAGCTTGTAGAAATGCTTAACCGTCAGATTGACATTCTGAAGCTAAAGGATGACATCCAGCGGAAGGTCCGCACGGAAATGGACCAGCAGCAGAGGGAATACTACCTCAACAATCAGCTCCGCACCATCCAGGAGGAGCTGGGTATGGACGAGGCCCAGGATATCGACGAACTCCGGCAAAGGGCCAGGAAGAAGAAATGGCCCGAATACGCAGCAAAGGCTTTCGACAGCGAGGTCCGCAAGCTCGAACGCTCCAATCCCAACTCACCGGACTACAACATTCAGTACCAGTACATCCAGTTCATACTGGACCTGCCCTGGGAAGAGATGACCAAGGACAATCTGGACCTTAAGCACGCCCAGAAAGTTCTGGACAAGGACCACTTCGGTCTGGAAACGGTCAAGGAAAGAATCATCGAGTACCTGGCTGTGCTGAAGCTCAAGGGAGACATGAAGTCCCCCATCATCTGCCTCTACGGCCCTCCGGGAGTCGGCAAGACATCCCTGGGCAAGTCCATAGCCAAGGCCTTGGGCCGCAAATACCAGCGCATCTCCCTCGGCGGACTGCATGACGAGTCGGAGATAAGAGGCCACCGCAGGACCTACATAGGAGCTATGCCAGGACGTATCCTCCAGAGCATCAACCGCGCCGGCAGCTCAAATCCGGTAATCGTCCTCGACGAGATAGACAAGGTCAGCCAGGACTACAAGGGAGACCCATCCTACGCCCTGCTGGAAGTGCTCGATCCCGAGCAGAACAACGCCTTCCACGACAACTACCTCGACATCGACTACGACCTCTCGAAGGTACTCTTCATCACCACGGCCAACAACATCAGCACCATCCACCCCGCCCTGCGCGACCGTATGGAGATGATATCCGTATCCGGATACCTGGCCGAGGAGAAAGTCAGCATCGCCCAGGGCTACCTGATACCCAAGCAGCTCGAGGCCCACGGCCTGAAGAAGAGCCAGGTACGCTTCCTCAAGGGCTCTATTGAGAAGATCATCGACGAGTATACCCGCGAGTCCGGAGTCAGGGGACTGGACCGGCAGATAGCCAAGATAGCCCGTATCTCCGCCCGCAGGATAGCCACCGGCGAGACCACGAAGGTCAGCATCACCCCCGAGGTCGTATCAGAGTTCCTCGGGCTTCCGACCAACTTCCACGACCTTCAGAAGGGCAATGAGGCCCCGGGCGTGGTCACAGGCCTGGCCTGGACAGAGAACGGGGGCGAGATTCTGTTCATCGAGTGCTCCGTAAGCAGCGGCAAGGGCATACTGTCCTCAACCGGCAACCTCGGCGATGTGATGAAGGAGTCGGCGACCATAGCATTCCAGTACCTGAAAGCTCATCCTGACCTCATCGGACTGACGACAGAGGATATCATGAAGCACGATATCCACATCCATGTTCCTGAGGGAGCTATCCCCAAGGACGGACCTTCGGCCGGCATCACGATGGTCAGTGCCATGGCTTCCGCTCTTTCCGGCAAAATGGTGCGCAGCGGCATAGCCATGACCGGCGAGATGACCCTCCGCGGCAAGGTACTGCCTGTAGGAGGCATCAAGGAAAAAATCCTTGCGGCCAAGCGGGCAGGCATCCACACCATCATCCTGTCCAAACAGAACGAGAAGGACATCAAGGACATCAAGCCGATATACATAGACGGCCTGGAATTCATCTATGTGGACAATATATCGGATGTTCTTGAATACATATTCAGCTGAAGACAATGGAAGTCAGGATAGAAGAATCTTGGAAAGCGGTGCTCCGGGAAGAGTTCGACAAGGAATATTTCGCCAGGATCGCCGCTTTCCTGCATCAGGAAAAAAGGGAGGGCAGGACCATCTACCCGCCTGGGCCTCTTATCTTCAATGCATTCCGGCTCACGCCATTTGACAAGGTAAAAGTAGTCATTCTGGGGCAGGACCCTTATCACGGCCCTGGACAGGCCCACGGACTTTCATTCTCCGTACAGGACGGAGTTGCGCTGCCGCCATCCCTGCAGAACATCTACAAAGAGGTCTCCGCTGACACAGGCGCTCCGATACCCGCAAGCGGAAACCTGGAGAGATGGGCCCGTCAGGGAGTTTTCCTGCTCAACTCCGTACTCACCGTACGGGCCGCCTCGCCCACCTCCCACAGCGGCATCGGCTGGCAGACATTCACAGACGCGGTCATCAAGGCCGTCTCGGAGAGAAAGGAGCACGTCGTCTTTATGCTTTGGGGCAACTATGCCAAAAGCAAGAAACCTCTGATAGACAGCTCAAGGCACCTGATTCTGGAAGCTGCCCACCCTTCCCCGCTGGCCCGCGGCGCATTTTTCGGCTGCCGTCATTTCTCCAAGGCCAACAGTTTCCTGACCGCCACAGGCCAGGCTCCGGTCGAGTGGTAGCATTTCTTAGCTATATTTGCATTATGAAAGCAGAAAAAAGAATTGCAGTATTTCCTGGATCTTTCGACCCTTTTACCCTCGGGCACATGGACGTACTCATGTCTGCCCTGAAACTGTTCGACAAGATATACATCGCTGTAGGATACAATCATCTCAAACACGGATTCCTGCGGCCAGAAACCAGAGTACGCCTCATCAATGACGCGATACGCCCCCTGACAGACAGCGGCGAAAGCATAGAAGTGCTCTCATACACCGGCCTGACAGTAGACCTGTGCCGCCAGAAAGGCGCCGGATTCATAATCCGCGGGCTCAGGACAACGACCGATTTCGAGCTGGAGTCCGTCATCGCCCAGGCCAACCGCAAGATGCAGCCGGAAACGGTGACAGTGTTTATCCCGGCCTCGCACAGCTACTCGTTCATATCCTCAACTGTCGTAAGGGACGTAATCATCAACGGCGGAGACGCTGCTCCTTTCCTGCCGGAAGGCATCAGGATAGAAAACTACCTCAACCAATAAAGAATTAATGACACGAATATGAGAACAGGCTATCATCTTATACTTCAGTTATTGCTGTCAGCAGCATTCCTGCTGACGGCCGCACAGGCGGCATCCGCGCAGACAACAGTGGAAACTCCTGCCGCAGATACGGCAGCAGCAGCCGGCAAAGGACTTTCGCAGGAAGACATCAACCTTGTGATGAGCGTCTTTGACGGGCAGCAGCCCTACGAGATAATCAGCCGTGCCGACGCATTTATCAATACAGGAAAGACCCCTGAGGAGACAGCCCGCATAGCCTGGTACATCTACAACTATTACCGAAGCTCCAACATTATGGGCTACGACGAGATTGCCATCTATATCGCAGACAGCTACTTTCTGAACAAAAGATACACCCTGCCCGACGAGAACGCGATGATGGAGATGAGGCTGTTCGCAGAGACCAACCGGAACTCCCTGATCGGAATGAAAGCACCCTCTCTGACCCTTCAGGACCCTGCCGGCACCGAAATAAGAATACCGGATGGAGACCAGGACTACAGCGTGCTCTATTTCTATGACGATGAATGCCCTGGATGCGTACGGACAACCCCGGCCCTGATGCAGTATATGATCCGCAACAGCGCCGGACTCAATTTCACCATCTACATGGTCTACACCCAGAACGACAGGGAACGCTGGATGGACTACATCCAGAAGGCAGTACAGCCGTTCACGCTCCCTGCCAACGTCAGGACCGTCCACCTCTGGGATCCGGACATGACTTCTGACTTCGTAACAAAATATGGTGTAATATCCACCCCAAAACTCTTCCTCCTGGACCGCAACGGAAATATCATCGGCCGCGAGCTCACTCCCACAGCCCTGGGGCAGGTGGTGGATGTCCACGAGAGTCAGCTCAATCCTACCGAGATGATCTTCGAGCAGATATTCACCCCCCTGGCAAACACTACTGACACGACTCTTATCACCAAGGAGATAGACACATTTTTCGAAGACTCCAAGGACAACCCTGATTTCTTCCACGAACTCTTCTACACCCTCTACCAGTACCTCAGGACCAGCACGGCCTACCCTCTCCAGCAGGGAGCAGCCTACCTGGCCAACAAATACATAGCCAGCATGCCGGAGCTGTGGGAGACAGTAACGTTCACCGACAAGGGAGAAACCAGCGGCAGCGTGATCAGAGCCGATTTCAAATCACCGCAGGACTTTATTGACCAGACCGCTCTCGCCGTCCTGATGTTCTACCGCAATCCTCTTGACAAGCCTGTCACCGACCTGGAGCTGCGCACGCCCAAGAACAAGAAAATGAGAATCTACGATGTACCGGAAGCAGAATACACCGTCCTGTACTTCTACTCCATGGACTGCGGTCTCTGCAATGCCGTGACCGAGGAACTCGGAAAGATGTACAGACAATACAGTCCCTCAGAAGTACAGTTTATAGCCGTCTACACCGGTAGGGACAGGTCCTGGAAAAAATACATCAAGGAGAATGACCCGGGCTGGATCAATCTCTGGGACCAGAAACGCACATCCGGGATGTTCGACAAATACGACCTGATGGACGTTCCTGCCATCTATCTGCTCGACTCGGAGAAAAAGACCGTCGCCAAAGACATCAACCCTGATGTACTGGGGGCACTGCTGGAATATTTTCTCGAACCTGAAGCTACGGAAGAATAATGCTGCTGGAGCTGATCAAAGGATTTATCGTAGGCATATGCGCATCGGTGCCGTTGGGGCCGATCGGAGTGCTGTGCATACAGCGTACACTCAGCAAGGGGCGCAACTCAGGCTTCATCACGGGTCTGGGAGCAGCAGTCACCGACACCTTCTTCGCCGCCATATCCCTGCTCAGCATCTCCTATGTTCAGCAACTGCTCAACGACTACCGCTACCTGGTGATGATTGCTGGAGGTATCATTGTGGGCGCATTCGGAATCAAGCTGTTCATGACCAACCCCGTAAAACAGATACGCCGCATAAAATCCGGAGGCAGCCACTACTGGCAGGACTTTTTCTCCACAATACTCATGACTATCAGCAATCCCGGAGCATTTTTCCTCATCCTCGGCCTGTTCGCCCTCATCGGAATCAGCCGCGGTGAGGCAGAGCCGCTGGACCGCATCGCAATCACTCTTACTGGAGTATTCGCCGGAGCGGCGCTCTGGTGGCACGCACTGTCGACAGGCATCAACATGTTCCGGAACAAACTGCGCTTGAGACAACTGATAATGATTAACAGAATAGCCGGAGTCGTAATCCTGGTCCTCGGCCTGATCTCGTTCTTCGAAGGGCTTTACAGACTGTTCCTCGTCCCGTGACGGCAGCCCACGCAGTAGTAATCCAGGTCTGCTGCCGAGAGCTCGGCCGGATTGTAGATATTGCGGCCGTCCACTATCACGCGTCCCCTCATGACACTTCTCAGCCGGTTCCAGTCCGGGATACGGAACTGCTTCCACTCTGTCACGAGAGCGACGGCATCTGCTCCCGACGCAGCATCATAGATGTCGGAACAATAGGTCACGCTGTCCCCGAAAATACGTCTGGCCGTATCCATAGCCACGGGGTCGAATACCCTTACAACGGCACCGGCCTCCAGCAGCAGACTGACCGTCACTATGGAGGGAGCCTCGCGCATATCATCGGTACACGGTTTGAAAGCCAGCCCCCATATGGCGACCGTACTGCCCCGCAGGGAGTCACCCAATGCCTCGCGGAGCTTACGGAAAACTATCTTCTTCTGTTCCAGGTTCACCTCCTCCACCGCACTTATTATCCTCATGCGGTATCCGTTTGCGGCGGCAGTGCTGACCAGAGCCCTGACATCCTTGGGAAAACATGAACCGCCGTATCCGCAGCCGGGATACAGGAATTTGGAGCCGATACGGCTGTCAGCAGCCATCCCCGTACGGACTTTAGAGACATCCGCCCCAGTAAGCTCGCAGAGAACAGCCAGCTCGTTCATGAAGCTTATCCTCGTGGCCAGCATTGCATTGGAAGCATATTTGGTCATCTCGGCCGAGAGTATGTCCATGAATATAACCCTATAGTTGTTCAGAAGGAAAGGACGGTAAAGCGAAGATATCAGGGACCTTGCCCTTCCGTTCTCGATACCTATGACAACGCGGTCGGGGGTCATGAAATCCTTTATCGCGACACCCTCCTTCAGAAATTCGGGATTGGAGGCGATGTCGAACGGTATATCCTCTCCCCTCTTCCGCAGCTCTTCCTGAACCGCTGCCTTGACCCTGAAACAGGTTCCGACCGGCACAGTGCTCTTCATCACCAGCAGCGTATAACGTCTTATCAGGCGTCCGAACTCTGACGCTACCTCCATCACATGGGAGACATCGGCCGATCCGTCCTCGTCGGGAGGAGTCCCGACAGCCACAAAGACGATTTCGACACTGTCCAGACAGTCCGCCAGAGATGATGAGAAATGCAGGCGGCCGTCAGCACTGTTCTTGTCCACCATATCCTGGAGGCCGTCCTCATAAATAGGAAGAATACCTTTGCGGAGATTTTCTATCTTGCGGACATCCACATCCACACACCACACGTTTGCGCCCATTTCAGCAAAGCACGCACCTGACACCAGGCCGACATATCCGCTTCCTACTACAGCTATGTTCATCTTGACCTACTCTGCTGCTGATTTCAGACGCTCGGCGTTCTCGGCTATGGTAAGCTGGTCGATGACCTCCTGGATGTCGCCGTCCATGAAGACGGGCAGGTTGTACATCGTATAGTTGATGCGGTGGTCGGTCACACGGGACTGAGGGTAGTTGTAGGTGCGGATCTTCGCCGAGCGGTCGCCGGTGGACACCATGGTCTTGCGCTTCTTGGACATCTCGTTGAGATACTTCTCGTACTCCATGTTGTAGATGCGGGTACGCAGCTCGGCGAGGGCCTTGTCGAAGTTCTTGAGCTGGGACTTCTCGTCCTGGCACTGCACCACGATACCGGTGGGGATGTGGGTCAGACGGATGGCCGAATAGGTGGTGTTCACCGACTGGCCGCCGGGGCCCGAGGAGCAGAATGTATCCTTGCGGATATCGTTCATGTTGATCTCCACATCGAACTCATCGGCCTCAGGCAGCACGACCACCGAAGCGGCCGAGGTGTGCACCCTGCCCTGGGTCTCGGTCTGGGGCACGCGCTGGACTCGGTGCACTCCGCTCTCATATTTCAGGATACCGTAGACTCCCTGGCCGGACACCTTGAAGATAATCTCCTTATATCCGCCGGCGGCGCCCTCCGACTGGCTGTTGATCTCCAGTTTCCAGCCCTTGCGCTCGCAGTACTTGGCATACATGCGGAAGAGGTCTCCTGCAAATATGGCCGCCTCGTCACCGCCCGTACCGCCGCGGATCTCCACGATGGCGTTCTTCTCGTCCTGAGGGTCCTTGGGAATGAGCAGCAGCTTGATCTCCTCCTCCATACCCGGGAGCTGTCCCTCGATGGAGGAGACCTCCTCCTTGGCCAGCTCGCGCAGGTCCTCGTCCTTCTCCTTGGCCAGGATATCCTTGGCACCTTCGAGATCGCCGACCATCTTTATGTACCTGTCTCCGGCAGCCACGATAGGCTCCAGCTCCTTGTACTCGCGGTTAAGCTGTATGTATTTCTTCATGTCGGACATCACGTCGGAGCCCGAAAGCTGCTCCGAGAGAGTCTCATACTTCTTCTTCAGTTCCTGTAATTTTTCTGTTAAGGGATATTCGCTCATATACTGACTTCAAATTGACCTGCAAATATAATACAATTTCTTATGTTGTCATATTCCGGACACCTGTTCCTTGTTATCGACAGGTGTAGCATATATCCGCAGAAAAATCTCCATGAGCACCGACATATCATAGTCCTTGAACTGCTCCAGAAGCATCATACGCTGCCGGAAGGCCTCCTTCTGCGCCTTCGTGTAGTTGTCCGAAAAGCGGCACTCGTGATGAAGAAGGTCGTGTGCTATGAAATTGTTGGGGTACAGACGGAAAGCCTTCCACAGTCTCCTGTCTATGATCCTCGCCACGATATTGTAGTACTCGTTCCTGGAAGTATCCGACACCCTTGAAAGCTCATCCTCCGTAACGAAAGGGCAGAACTCCATATGCACCCTGCCCTTCGGCTGGCTGATTCCGGTGAGAATGCTGTTCAGGTCCTCGCCCTTTTTCTTGACATATGCCCCGAAGCGCGAGGCATACAGTTCCAGAGTCTTGAGAATGTCGCAGGGCTCCCACTCGTAGGAAACTGCCAGCGGCACTATGTGCAGCTCCGCGAGAGCCTTGACCTTGTTCTCCTTGCAGCTCATGCAGAACATGTTGATTATGCCCTTGTCCGTCACGTCGTTTCCGTCCTTTGTCCGTCCGTTGCGCTGGGCTATCCACACCGAGCTGCGCTTTTCGGTGAGAGTGTGCCGCAGATACTCGGACAGATGCATCGAATTGCGGTAGAAATCCTTGATGTTGCCTCCGCGCACCACCTTGAACATCTTGTTGGACTTGCCGATATCCACCAGAAGCGTACTGCTCATGAGGTTGGAGCCGAACGTTATCTCTGAGCTGTCGTGGCCGTTGGTAAGGAGGACATACTGCAGGAGAGTAGAGTCCAGCATGATATCCCTGTGGTTGCCGATGAACAGATACGGCTCTCCATGACGGAGCATATCAGTTCCGGAATAAGTGAATCCGTCGGTGGTCGTATCGATTATTCTTTCCGTCAGAGGCATCATCACCTGCGTCTGAAGGTTATAAGTTCCGCGTATACCGCAGACCAGGGAGCGCACCTCCTCCAGCGGCCTGTCCGGAAAAATGAAAGAGGCGATGGCGGGGAAATTCCCGTCCGCCGCAATCCTCTCCATTGCCGCGGGCAGCTCCTCGTCCGTATAGGGACGGAGATCGTCAAATCTATTGTCCATTTTTGCGTTTATCTATGATTGTCATCGGTTTTCTGCTTTTTGCCGGAAGCGTGAGACCGGCTATCTCGTCCATAGGCAGCAGCTCTATCTCAGGGGTAACACGCAACCTCGAGCGGAAACGGTCCTTGAGATCCTTGACGGCATCAAACTCCGGTCTGCGGGAGAGTCCCACCTTGACCAGGACCTCATCCGTTCCGGTATCATTGCTGCTGATGATGATGGCGAAGTTCCCCACATAGTCTGTCCCGTCCAGCACATCCTTGATGGCCGGAGGATACAGGGTAGTGCCCTTGAGCTTTATCATGTTGTGCCTGCGGCCGTAGAGAGGGCTGAGACGGTAGGAATACCTGCCGCAGCGGCATCTGTCAGTGTATTTGGCCGCTATATCCCCCGTTCTGAAACGCAGCAGCGGCATGCCCTCCACTCCGAGCGTTGTAACCACCACTTCTCCCGGCTGCCCGTCCGGCACAGGCTGTCCGTCCTCGCCGACGATCTCCACTATAATCAGCTCGGGATGCACATGTCCCCCCATCCCGTACTCACACTCCGAGAAAGTCGCGCTCATCTCGGTGGAGGAATAGGTGGAGAACAGGCGCACGTTGTCCCACTCATCCTGAATCCGTCGGCCGAGGAGATTGAGTTCCAGGTTGTGGTCCCTGAGCGCCTCGCCTATGCCTATGATACGCCTGATGCTGGAGGCACGGTGGTCTATGCCGTGCTCCTTGGCATACTGAACCAGCCTGAGGATAAAGGAAGGCACACACATGATAGTATCCGGCCTCAGCTCCCGGATAGAGTCCCACTGAAGTTCCGGAATACCGTTGCCTACCCGTATCACTCCCACTCCCATCTTCCTGACTCCCATGAAATAGGCCAGTCCGGCCATAAACCTCTTGTCCATCGTCACCATCAGCTGAAGTCTGTCTCCCGGACGCAGTCCCGCGCACTCGAAGGACTTCTGCTCATTGTAGGCCAGCCGCTCCAGGTCCCTGTCGGTACAGCAGAAATTGACAGGTCTTCCAGTCGTCCCGGATGTCGTCACGAAATCCGCCACCTTCTCCACGGGGCAGCACAGGAAGTCCCTGTTGTATGTGCTGAGGTCGTTCTTGTCCGTGAACGGGATAAGGGAAAGGTCCTCCAGATGCCTGATTTTCCGCACGTCTATCCCGTGCGCGGCAAACATCCTGCCGTAAAACGGAGAATGGGCCGCGATATACTCCAGCTGACTGCGCAGCAGGCCTTCCTGGTACTCCTTGATCTCTTGAGGTGATTTAAATTCTATATCCATAGTAGTTCTCATTTATTTTATCCACGATAGTTCCGAAACCCTCCACGGCCTCGACAGTCTCAATGGCCGTGAGAGGGACTCCGCATATGCCGTGCAGGTTGACATTCTGCCCTGTAAGCAGAAGATTCCGTACCTTGGTGCGCACGGGAATGTAGGACAGTGGAAGATTCTGACTGTCTTTTGCATAACCGTACATACTTCCCTCGAAGGTGCCGTAATAATCCCTGACTGTCAGCGGAGATGCGCCGAAGGCATACTCTATGCAGTCCTCTATCCCCGGATATCTCTCCGCCAGCCTTGAGAGGACCTTGGCGACATGAGCCTCCTTCCACCGCAGGTAGTCATCGCCACGGTGTCCTACATATGTATTCTCCCAGCGCCGTACCTCCCCGTAATCCATGATGCAGTTCACCGTCATCCTGTCCGCCCAAGGTCCCTGAGCGGAATCAGGAGGCGTCATGGCCATGAAACCGGCCGGCCACTGTTCCCCGCGACAGCAGTCCCCGTCCCAAAAATGGCCGTAGTCCACCTGACAGTACTCAGGCGAAGGCAGGTAGGGGAAGGTATTCTTCTTGAATTTTATAAAGACTACGAAGGCCGAATATGTGCTCGGAATACTCTTCAGACGGCTGGCGTACGAGGGGGGGAAGGCTCCCCTGTCGATGATATCCAGAAGCGACAGCGGGTGTATCGCCGAGACGTAGATGTCTCCCCTGTACTCCTTCCCGTCCTCCGCCTCCACTGCGGTCACGGCCCTGTCCTCCACCCTGACCCTGACAGCCTTATTTCCCGTCAGCACTCTTCCGCCCTCTTTCCCGATAACCCCGACGAGTGCGTCGGCCAGCTGCTGGCTGCCCCCGTTGAACCTGGACGAGCCATTGATATACAGCACATTGATAACTGCGTGGACATAGGCCGGAGTGTGACCTTTCCTGCCTCCGTACATCGTGTTCATATAGGCCAGGACATCCTTGAGCCTGGGATCCCTGACATACCGGTCTATAAGCTGGTCCGCCGGCATGAAGAAGTCCTCGCTGTGGGCCAGGTTGCTCCTTCCGGCGTTGCGGACATGGAAAAGCGGAATCTCTCCGGCCAGGGCATATAGACGGTCCACATAGGCGGCAATACCCTCTTTCTCCTCCGGGAATTCCCGACTGAGAGACTCCACGAAGCCTTCCCGTCCGGATGCCAGGCGGTAAGTCCTGCCGTCGGAAAGGTAAGTTATCGTATCCATACAGTCCGCAGGAGTATCCGTCATCGAGAGACTGTCCATGATGCCGAGCCAGGAGCAGATGCGCCTGAGCGATCCGCCTTCTCCGAATCCTCCCACCACATGCATTCCGGTATCGAAGACAGTACCCCGGCAGGAGAAATTCTGGAGTCCCCCTCCCGCCGTACGGTTCTTCTCCAGCACCGTCACGGCATATCCCAGACGCGAGAACATCGCCCCTGTAAAAAGACCTCCGAGTCCACCTCCTATTATAACTGCTGTTTTACCGTCTTTATTCATTGCTGTGATCTTATCTGTTTGAAAATATTCTCCATACCCAGCAGTTCGGCGGCACATATCATCGAGCCGACCAGCACTCCGAGCGTTCCGTGCGAGTTGATGCTCTGACCGCACAGGAAAAGATTGGGAATCCTGGTGCGGTGCGACACCCTGCCGGCAGCACCTGCCGTGACATTTTTCTCTATGCCGTACATCGAGCCGTCCACAGTCCCTGTATAATCCCTGTACGTCAGAGGAGTGGAAGTCCAGTAATCCTGTACTGCCGCACCGAGCCCAGGGAAGTCCCTCTCCACCACTGCCATCAGCCGTGCGGCCGCGCGGTGCTTGAAATCCAGATACTGCTGAGGACGATGCCCCGTAACCGTATCGCTCCACTGTTCCACGTCCCTCATCCACATATAAGCAAGCACCACCCCCGTACGGGCATGGGTCATTCCCGGCACGTCACAGTGATGCATGTACATGTAGCTGCCGGGCCAGGACTTACTGTCATAGTCCTCGCTGCCCCACGGAGAATTCCCGGTGTAACCGAAATAATTGGCATTGAGATAGGGGCATGCCCCGTCCCTGAAGCGCAGGTAGACGGCAAAACAGGAAACAGTATTGGGCAGAGAGGCTATTCTCCTGCGGTAGGCCGGTCTCAGAAGCCGTGCGTCCAGCATTTCCAAAGTCCGGACAGGATGTACTGACGAGATAACAAAATCCCCGTCCAGCCTCCTTCCGTCATCCGCCTCCACGCCCCTGCACAGTCCTCCGCCGCAAATAATCCTGGAGACCCGGAAACGGCTTATGACCCTTCCGCCGTACCGTTCGAGAGTCCCGCGCAGAGCCGAAGCGAGCGTCCCGCCTCCGCCTGCGATACGGAATGCGCTGCTGTTGTAGAAATTGAAAATCAGAGCATGGGTGAGAAACGGCGTTATATTCCTGCGGGCCGCATACAGAGGCTGGTCTCCGCAGAGGACATCCCGCATAAGAGGATCCCTTACCAGCGAGTCCATCACGGTATTCATCGCCATAGTCCCCGGTCCGTCCGGTCTGAAGACCCTCGAGGTGTCGAAATCATAGAACTGAGAAGACCCGGCAATCTCCGTCACTGTATCGTAATACCTTGCCGCACAATCCTTTTCTGAAGGGAAATACTCTCCCATCCTCTCGATGAAAGCCTCCCTTCCGTTCGGTATGCTGAAACGGTTCCCGCCCATGGATATGACGTTGTATCCGTCTGTATCCAGCCGGTCCAGAGTGATGCCGTCAAGCACCTCCAGCCACTGCAGGACCCGGTAAAGCTGCTGGCCCGGATCCGCACTTCCGACATAGTGCAGCCCCGTCTCGAAACGGGCTCCGTTCCTGTAGAAGCACTGCAGGCAGCCTCCTATCACCGCCTCCTGTTCCACCACCGTCACATCATAGCCGTTGCGGGCCAGCATGACGCCGACGGAAAGTCCTCCGAGGCCTGAGCCGATTACTATCACCCTCTTTCTCATATCTCCTTCCTCCATTCCCTTAGTTCCAGCACCATATCCACAGCGGTGCCGGCATGAGTACCGTGCACGAAATGCAGGTTGGCCGGCTGTGCGGACGTATTGGCGGCCACCAGGAAGGACTCCTCATCCGCCTCACACCCATAGACCTGCACCTGCGGATGCACCAGTGCCAGAGCCCAGGCCACCTCGCCCTGACCGCAGCCCCGGACTTCTATGCTCCTGACATCCCCGGGGATACAGTCTATCTCCCGGCAGTGCCGTGCCGCCAGCCTCAGGGCCATGCGGCTGGCGGTCTCCACATCACGTCCCTTATACAGATATTTATGCCGGATATAGTCCGAATAATAAAGGGTATTCTCCCTCCTGGAGCATATCTCCCCGTATCTTGCAGCGAACTGCTTCCTCACAGCCGATGTCAGCTTCGCGAGAGTAGGGTAAAGCGACAGGTCCCGGTACGGAATCCTCTCCCCCACCTCCACGTAGATGCTGCCGCGCCGCAGCATGAAGTCCCGCTTGGGCAGTACATGTCCCGCCCCGTGGATATACACCGGCAGCACGTCCAGACCCAGTTCGCGCGCTATATAGAAGGCCCCCTTGTGGAACCGTCCTACCGACAGGTCCAGGGACCTGGTCCCCTCCGGGAAGACCATGACGGAATATCCGCGCCCTACCATCGCCCTGAGCCTGGGCATCAGCTCCTCCACCCCGTCCGAGACCGAATAGAAGTCCAGACGGCGGATGATACGGCTGTAGAGCGGATTGCGTGAGGCCCAGCGGTTGGTGAGTATCACCATCCTGGGTGTCAGCATCATGATGCACATCAGGTCCAGGTGGGACTGGTGGTCGGCGATAATCACGGAAGGCCTCTCAAATGTCTCGCCTCCGGGATTGCTCATACTGAAACGCACTCCCGGCACATGCCGGATGATGAATCCGGACACCCGGCTGATGAGGCGGTGATACCTCAGGTCCACCTCGTCGGTACGTCTGCGGGTATGGAAATAGAACCATGTCCAGGGCAACAGCACAAGGAAGGCCGCCACAAGATAGAACACCAGGGCCCACAGCGAGTACGCCAGTCTCCGGATGGTCAGGGGCAGTTCCCTGACCTCCCCCCTCCTGCGGGTGAGGAAACGGAATACCAGCGGAGGCAGGTAGAAAGCCATCAGCACCACCACCGTCATTCCGACCACAGTCACCTCCGCGAGGGACTTCATGGCCGGATGACGGGCCAGCACCAGCATTCCTATCGCGATGAACATGATCACCGCGGAGAGCAGCACGCTGTCCTTGTACGAGGACAGCACCTTGCGTCCGTAAGCATACTCGTGCATCAGGCCCTCCGTCACGAAAATGGTATAGTCGTCTCCCTGGCCGAAGATGAAGGCCGCGAGGATGATATTTACGATGTTGAAAGTGATGCCGAAGACATCCATGATACCAAGGATCCACACCCAGCCCACAGCCAGCGGCAGGAATGCCATGA
Source organism: Candidatus Coprenecus merdigallinarum (assembly GCA_018712545.1). Classification (GTDB taxonomy): domain Bacteria; phylum Bacteroidota; class Bacteroidia; order Bacteroidales; family UBA932; genus Coprenecus; species Coprenecus merdigallinarum. The sequence goes on from DVGV01000076.1 coordinate 15,520, forward strand.
CTGCGGTCTCGACACGCCCGAACGAGAAGCACAGGAAGAGGAACACCACCGCACTGCACACCGCTCCGACAAAATCGAAACTTTCCGACAGTATCTCCACCAGACGGCTGCTGACATCCTCCGACGTGAAGAACAAGCCGGTTCCGGTCGCACGCAGCGCCTCCACCCGTCCTCCGTCAGGGCATGACAGCAGGTTCACAATCTGCACCCCGCTGTCCGAGGGCAGGACATAAGTCCCTTGAAAGTTCAATGACAACGGTCCGAATTCATCGGCCTCCAGAGGTTCTGGATCCGCTGCCAGCAGAGCCTCGAAAGGCGCGAACATCTTCTCCGGCAATCCCTTCTCCGAGGCCGCCTCCGCAACCTGTTCCGACAGGTCTGGATGACGCTCCAGGAAACCGCGCCACATCCCGAGTATCTCCTCCTGCCGCTCCACCGAAGGCAGGAAACCGTTGATCCCGCGCACTGACGCACGGGGTTCTGTCTCCCCGACCGCCTCAAGCATCAGCTCATTGCGGCGCAGAGCCTGCTCCATGTCCTTTCCCTCCGCCACCGCATATACCGTGACAGCACTGTCCCCAGAAGACGCCACGGACGAAGTCAGAAGGGCCATATCCCGCTTCTGTGCCTCCGTCATATAATTGATATTCATCAGATTGGAGTCAAACGAGGCGCCCCGCCCGAAAACCAGCAGTCCCAGAGTCACAAGGACTACGGCCGCAAATACGGCTTTCCGCACAGGCGCCGGGAGGGTGATGCTGCGCCGCAGGAACAGAGGTCCCGCCTCTCCCCTGCCGCAGGCCCGTCCGGGAGCCAGCACCGGCAGGAATATCAGGACAAACAATATGGTCCCGAGCAGCATCAGGGCTCCGAAAAGTCCCAGGTCCCTCATAGCCTCCGCCTTCAGGAACAGCAGGCAGAGGAAAGCACTCACCGTTGTGATGTTGCCCGTCAGCATGGGAGAGACTATGTCGCGGAGCACCTCGCGCGGACCGGAGGCATATTTGAGATAGTCGAAATAATGCAGGGGATAATTGACGGCAATACCGACCAGCACCGTACCTATGCCTATGACTATCAAAGACACCGAACCCTTGATCAGAGCCATCAGGCCCAGGGCCGCGCACAGCCCGAAAAGAACGGATACAAAGGTCCATACTATGCTGGAAGGACGCCGGAAGGCCAGGGCGAGCACCAGGAGAATCAGCGCTGCGGCCAGGGAGGCGGACAGCACCGTATCGCGGCGGATCCGGTCGGCATTGGCCACCGCTATCAGCGGAGCGCCTGCTGCGGACACCCTTACCCCTGGACAGAGCTCCATGGTACTGTCCATCGCTTCCTCCAGCAGCCCGGCCACGGCCTTGTTGCCCATGGTCTCGCTGCCGCCGAAAGGAGATGTCACAAATGCCAGGGCCACCGTACCCGACATGTCGGTCACATATCCGTCCACTGCCTGGAACTCCCCGTCTGGGGCCAGGGCCGCGAGACGCTGCAGCACCGGCGTAAAAAGTCCCAGGGGATCATATCTGAGCACCTTTCCCGCCATTCCGGTCCCGGGCAGCAGCATCATGATCCCCGCGTTGTCCATCCGGCTGCCGATATAGCCCCCGACAGCCAGCAGCGAATCCATTCTGGAGATATCCTCAGGCTGGAGAAAATATGGAAAATGCGAGGCTGCGAAATCCAGCATCCCCGCCATGTTGTCCTCATTCTGACGCAGCTGCACACCGGCAAGCAGCCCGGACGTATCCTTGTCCGCTAGTATCTGGCCGAAAACATCCACCGCGTCGTAGAGCCCGTCCACGGCAAGACTGTCCTCCGACCTGAACACTACGGTAATCCGTCCCTGGTCCGACATCCGCGAGTAGACCCCGGCATAGCGTTCTGTCCCGGGCTCCATAGGCAGGAATTCGGAAATATCCTCACCGTAATGCATCCGTGAAGCCAGGAGAACCAGGACCCCGACCGTTACGAGCAGGATAATCCATGTCAGGGTGCGGTGCCCCGACAGACGGTCGTAGATATGGAGAAAAAACCTGCTCATCCTCTTCTTCCTTTCAACTTCCTGAGCAGTCCGGCGGGCCGGCCGTACAGCAGGGCACCGGCACAGAGCAGTGTATTGAGTATGCTTATGCGGGTAAAATCATATACCGGACGGAAATGAGAGATTCTCTCATCCGCGGGAGGATAATAGACCTTTATCGGGACACCGGTCACCCGCACTCCTCCCCAGGCGGAGAACACCAGCAGCTCCAGCTCCGCCTCGTAGCGCGAGGTGATGAGTCCCAATCCCCTCAGGCTTCGCAGAGGGTAGACCCGGTAGCCGCACTGGGTATCCCCCAGGGATATCCCGGTCTGGAGCCTGAACCAGAAATTGGAGAAGGAATTGGCAAACCTGCTGCCTCCTGTAGCCGCAGTCCCCTCCAGCGTCCTGACACCGGTCACCAGCGAGTCCGGGCAGCGCTCCACCTCCTTCAGAAGCAGGGGGATGTCCTCCGGATAGTGCTGCCCGTCCGAATCTATAGTCAGGGCATAGCGGAATCCACGGCCGGCAGCTTCCCTGAGACCTGTCCTGAGCGCGCATCCCTTGCCCTTGTTCCTCTCATGGCGGATCACGGACAGTCCTTCCAGACGCTCCCTGCAGCGCTGCAGCACCCGGGGCGTACCGTCGGTACTTCCGTCATCGACCACTATCACATCGGGGATGAAACGGCTGACCCGCAGCACGATATCCTCCAGTGTCCCGGCATTGCAATAGGTCGGAATCACCGCGCAGACTCCTGCGGAACTCTCAGTATGGCTTGCAGTATCAGGCATAGACGTATCTCAGGGACATCTTGGCATATACCGTCTCCCCGGCGGTCAGGGATGCCTTCACAGAACATCCTTCCCCGTCGTCTCCGGAGATTTCCAATCGCACCGTCAGGGACGTCACCTCCCTTGGAGACACCACTGCCAGGAACTTGACGTTCCGGGCCGAATCCAGGACAGCCACACGCCCCAGAGCGTCCTCCGCACAGGCCGACACCATCTGAAGCAGACATACCCCCGGAGTTATGGGCTCCTGCGGGAAATGCGCACGGTAAATGACGCTGTCCGGATTAAGCTCCGCAGAGTACTGCAGAGACCCGTCGGAAGCGCCCTCCACCGGCTTAATTGTAAACAGATCCGTTTTCATATCCATCCTTCTGTTTTTGTCAAAGTTCAAAACTGTCAGGAGCGAGCTCTACGTTGACCTTCACTCCGCTCAGCACTATCACCGTCACGTCCCCGCCCTTTTCCTTCATCTCCAGGCGCCGCAGCAGACAGCTCCCGGAATCGAAATACATGGTCATGCCGCTGATAACCCTGCGGAGCTCCCTTTCCCTCGGAATCATCTCGGCGACCAGCTCTCCGTCAGCCTCGGTCACAGTGTAGTCGAAGCTGCCTCCAGGAGCGAAGCACTTTCCGCTCACCATCCCGGCCATAAGCTCCGATATCCTGCGGAACATATTGTCGGACGGAAGCACAGTGACCTTCCCGTCCCCGGTACGCATCGACACGCCGTCCTGTGTAAGCACGACCGCATACCGCACCGGAGTGAGATACTCCCACCTCAACGACGACGAGCGGGCGTCATAGACCATCCTCCCGGACGACTCCGTACTCCCGTCCAGGGCCGTAAGGTATTTGGTCTGGACAAAACTGCAGTCCAGGGTCTGTATCGAGGACGAGACCTCTATTATCCTTCCGGCGTCCTGGGCCCGCAGCTCCGGTGCCGTAGCAGCGCAGAATGCCATGACCGTCAACAGTATCAGTATATTTTTCATATCTACTTCATTATCAATACGCAGCCTCCGGCTATCAGCAGCACCCCCACCCATTTCATCACCGACACCTCCTCATGGAAGAAAACGATAGCGGCAAGCATCCCGAAGACATAGCTCAGGCTGGAGAGCGGATAGGCGACGCTGAAGGGGAAATGCTTGAGAATGTACAGCCACAGCACTGTCGCCCCGCCGTAGGCAATGCCGCAGGCCAGCAGCCACCAGTTGGTCAGCAGTCCGAACCAGTACTCCCTGGTCCAGGCGAAGGCCCCCATGCGCATCATGCCCATCTTCAGGAACACATGACCCAGGGATAGAAAAATGCTCTGAACGAGAGCCAGCGGTACTATTTTCCACATAATCTTTCCAATAAAATAAATGAACAGTCACCCTCCGCCGTATGATTGAAAAACAGCACACCGCGGCGGAACCTTCCGGACACCAGCCAGGAGACGGCGGCATAGACTCCCAGGGCCGGTACGGTGTAGCATTCTCCGAAAATATCCTTGTAGCCGACTGCCGGCAGACCGGGGAAAAGCTCCCCTACAAGCGGCTCCGGCTCAGCCACCACTCCGTCCACAGCGCCGCTGCCCAGGATCCGCGCAGCCTCCTCCCGAAGCTCAGGCAGCTCCGGCCGGTGCAGCAGCCTCACGCTGGAGAGACGGCACAGCCCGCCCTCATCTCCCTCAGAAGCGGCCAGGGCGAACGCCACCGCTGCCTCGGAACACACAGGACCGCCTTCACGCACAAAACCGAGCTTGCGGAGCAGCACCAGGTACGACGGGGTAATCTCGTCAAAACCTCCTGCCAAGGCAGTGCCTATCCTACCGCTCCGCAACTGCAGGAATGCGTCGTACAGCGCGCTCTCGAACGAGATGCTGCCGTGCGAATAAGTAGTGTTGTAGCCATGGCAGCCCAGACGGACGGCCAGGGACGCGGCGACGGTATTGTGGGTAGACTGCATGAAATAAGTAGGCTTGAGAAGCTCCTCCCCCTCACAGAGCTCGTTGAGAAAAGCTTCCGTGTTGGCGATGCAGCCGAGACCGGTAGCCGCGATGACCGCATCCGGCACGGCGATTCCCGCCTCGGACAGAGCCTCGGAGCTGACTGCTGCCGCCCTCTTGAGCAGCCGGCCCATGCGCCTGGCCTGCATCGGGGATATCCACTTGCGGAAATCCGGATCCACGGACACGGCCAAGTCCTGCCCGTCATAGCGCAGCGGCGAAGTCATCCAGTCCTCCGAGAGCGGAGCCTGGACGGATATCTGCTTGACAGCCCGTATGATCACATCTCTATTCATCATCGGCATATCTGGACAGAAGTAAAGCGGAGTCATTGCCTCCGAAACCGAAAGCATTGCAGAGGACATGCTTCATGCCCTGTCTGCGGAGAGTCTCCGTAACCGGTATGATGCCGTCCTCCATGGGCGCGGACCAGTTCAGGTTGGCCGGTATGAAACCGTTGCGCAGGGCCAGCAGGCTTATGACAGCCTCCACTCCGGCGGAAGCACTGGTAGTGTGCCCGGTAAAGGCCTTGGTAGAGGAGACACAGGGAGGTCTGTCCCCGAAAAGCCTGCGGATGGCAGCGGCCTCGGTCCTGTCATTGTTCTCGGTAGCGGTACCGTGGGCGTTGATGTAGTCCACCTCTGATGGTTCGAGTCCGCCCATCTCCAGTGCCTGCCTCATCGCCAGATACGGTCCTTCGCCATTGTCCGATGTAGCCGTCTGGTGATAGGCGTCGCAGGCATTGCCGTAGCCCGAGAGCACTGCCAGCGGCCTGACTCCGCGACGTGCGGCCGAGGCTGCCGATTCGAGGACCAGCCAGCCGGCACCCTCCCCGAGATTGAGCCCCCCGCGGTCCGCGTCGAAGGGACGGCAGGGCCTGCGGTCCAGTATCATCAGGGAATTGAAGCCGTTGAAATGGAACTTGCTCAGACACTCGCAGCCCCCGGCCACGACTATGTCCGCCTCCCCGGCCTCTATCATCATCGAGCCCAGGATCACAGCATTGGCAGCGGATGAACATGCGGTGGAGAAACTTCCGGACGGAAGGCTTCTTTCCTCCGAACAACATTTTCAATTCTTTATACATAAAACGAG
>DVGV01000077.1 GCA_018712545.1 Candidatus Coprenecus merdigallinarum
ATGGTCGTACGACTTAACAGAGGAAGCAAAGTTATCATTCAAAACAACGAACTGATATCCACTATGATATTATCCACAATATGATGTATATTACCAGCTACATATATGAAAAATAAAACAATAACAATTGATAATATAAGAAAGATAGCATCTGATAAATCTCGAACATTGAAACAAAAGAAAAGTTCTGGCGAGTTGATGAACAGAATGCTTCAGTATGTGCTATTCTTTATTGTGAAGACTGCTTTATAGCTATCATTTTTAAAAAGATCACCTCTAGCAGCCCTCAAGTAGAATCACTTCAGAAAATGAGTGGTCCTTAGTAGCCAAGAGAAAGAAGGAGCCACTTACACCAATCCGCAATTAACTGGAGCCTAAAGCAAAATCCATGACCGGATTCTCACCGGAAGTTGCTATATTCGCAAATTAATTTGACATGTCAGAATGCCGTTCAAGATTCAGTCCCCATACCGCCCCACAGGCGACCAGCCGGAGGCCATCAAGGAGATCTGCGAGGCAGTCAATGCCGGTGCGGATGCCGTGACACTGCTCGGAGTCACAGGCTCGGGCAAGACGTTCACGATGGCCAACGTCATCGAGCGGCTGCAGCGGCCGGCCCTGATACTCAGCCACAACAAGACCCTTGCGGCCCAGCTCTACGGGGAGTTCAAGTCCTTCTTCCCGGACAATGCAGTGGAGTATTTCGTCTCCTACTACGACTACTACCAGCCCGAGGCCTACCTGCCGGTGACCGACACCTACATAGAGAAGGACCTGAGCATCAACGACGAGATCGAAAAGCTGCGCCTCTCCGCCTCATCAGCCCTGCTCTCGGGCCGCCGCGACGTGATAGTGATATCCTCCGTATCCTGCCTCTACGGCATCGGCAACCCGCAGGACTTCCATGACAACACCATCACGCTGAAGGCCGGGCAGCGTATCAGCCGCAACAAGCTCCTGTACCGCCTCGTCGATGCCCTCTACAACCGCAGCGACGCCGATTTCAAGCGCGGTACCTTCCGGGTAAAGGGCGATACGATAGACATCTACCTGGCATATGTGGACAGCGGCTGCCGGATTGTATTTTTCGGAGATACCATTGAAGAGATCGAAATCATCGACCCGGTCAGCGGCATGAGCATAGAGAGCCTGGAGGAAATATCCATCTACCCGGCCAACATCTTCGTCACCACCAAGGAGCGCACGGCCCATGCGATACGCATGATCCAGGACGACATGATGCAGCAGTGCGAATATTTCAGTTCCATAGGGAAGCAGCACGAGGCCAACCGCCTCAAGAAGAGGGTCGAATACGACATGGAGATGATCAAGGAGCTGGGCTACTGCCCGGGCATCGAGAATTATTCCCGGTACTTCGACGGGCGGAGCGCCGGACAGCGGCCATTCTGCCTCATAGACTATTTCCCGAAGGACTTCATCACCTTCATCGACGAGAGCCACGTCACCCTGCCGCAGGTGAGGGCCATGTACGGAGGCGACCGCTCCAGAAAAGAGGTGCTGATCGAATACGGTTTCCGCCTCCCCGCCGCTGCGGACAACCGGCCCCTGAAATTCGACGAGTTCGAGAATATCCTCGGACAGAGGGTATTCGTCAGCGCGACCCCGGGCGACTATGAGCTTGAGAAGAGCGAGGGCCTGATCGTCGAGCAGGTGGTCCGCCCCACCGGTCTGCTGGACCCTCCGATAGACGTGCGCCCGTCCAAGAACCAGATAGACGACCTGATGGAGGAGATAGAGCTGCGCACGGAGAAGGACGAGCGCGTGCTGGTCACCACCCTCACCAAGAGGATGGCAGAGGAACTGGAGAAATTCTTGACAAAACGGCAGGTGCGCTGCCGCTACATCCACTCGGACGTGGACACTTTAGAAAGGGTGGAGATTATCGAGGATTTCAAGGCCGGACGGTTCGACGTACTGGTGGGTGTCAATCTGTTGCGCGAGGGGCTGGACCTGCCGGATGTATCGCTCGTGGCTATTATAGACGCGGACAAGGAAGGATTCCTGCGTTCGGACCGGGCATTGACCCAGATCGCGGGACGTGCGGCACGAAATCTGAATGGTCTTGTGATAATGTACGCGGACACCGTCACCGGCTCGATGCAGAAGACCATCGACGAGACCAACCGCCGCCGGGCCAAGCAGGCAGAGTACAACGAGAAGCACCACATCACCCCCACCCAGGTGCGGAACGACAAGAAGAACTCCCTGGCCGCCATCAGCGGAGCCTACAAGGAGCCCGACGAGGAGGAAAATGTACGCTACGTGGCAGAGGATCCGGTGATATCCAGGATGAGCCCCAAGCAGCTGCTTGAGGCCACAGAAGCCGCCAGGAAGAAGATGGAGGAAGCCGCCAGGGCCCTCGACTTCCCCGCGGCAGCCAAGTACAGGGACGAGATGTACGGACTAATGAAACTAAGGAAATGAACACAGCAGAAGACACCCTCAGCGCCATCCTCGCCTGCTATCCGCAGAAAGAGCAGCAGGAGCAGATACTCAGAGCCTACCGCATAGCCGACGACGCGATGAAGGACAAGCTCCGGGAGAACCGGCACCCCTTCATCGAGCATCCCCTCGGAGTGGCCCGCATCGTGGCTGAGGACATCCACCTCGGTTACGAGAGCGTCATTGCCGTATTTCTTCATGAGACCATCCGGTTCTACCCGGAAGTGACGCAGAGCCTCCCGAAAGGAGCATTTTCCCCTGAAATCATAGACATAGCGCAGAGCCTCAACAAGATAGCAGCCATCAAACCCAAGGAGACCCGCCTCGAGGCCGAGAACTACAAACGCCTGATCGTCTCCTACTCCCGCGACCCGAGGGTCATGCTCATCAAGATAGCCGACCGCCTCGACGTGATGCGCAACATCGAGCTGCTGCCCAAGACCTCCCAGGAGCGGAAGGTCACCGAGACCATGTTCCTGTACATCCCCATTGCCCATCAGCTGGGACTCTACAGCATCAAGACCGAGCTCGAGAACATCTTCTTCCGCTGCACCGAGCCGGAGAAATACCGGGAGATCAACAACAAGCTGAAAGCCACCGCCGCCGAGCGCGAGGAGCTGCTGAACGCCTTCCTCATCCCCATCAAGCGGAAGCTCTCCGAAGCCGGCATCAAAGTCACCTACAAGCAGCGCACCAAGGCCCCCTGGTCCATCTGGAAGAAGATGCAGAAGCAGGACATCCCCTTCGAGAAAGTCATGGACCTGCTGGCCGTCCGCCTTATCATCGACACCCCCGCCGACAGCCTCGAGAAGGAGCACGAGCTGTGCTGGAAGGCCTACTCCATAGTAACCGACGAATACCGGCCCGACACGTCCAGGCTCAGGGACTGGATTTCCAAGCCCAAGAGCAGCGGATACGAGTCCCTGCACATCACCGTGCAGTTCAGGGGCGACATCTTCGTGGAAGTGCAGATCCGCACCCGCCGCATGGACGACGAGGCCGAAAACGGGCACGCCTCCCACTGGGCCTACAAGGGCATCAAGGAGGAGAAAGGCCTGACCCCCTGGCTCCAGAGCGTGCGCAACATCCTGGAAAGCGACAACAGGAACGACTACGAGTACGTCTCCCGCTTCCTCTCCGAGGACGTCTTCGTCTTCACCCCGGACGGGGAGCTGCGCCGGCTGCCCAAGGGCGCCACAGTCCTGGACTTCGCCTTCAACATCCACACCAACCTGGGTCTCAAATGCGTGGGCGCCACCATCGACGGCAGGCCCGCCTCCATCAAGGACCGGCTCAGCACCGGCCAGGTCGTGGAGATCAAGAGCGGCAAGAACCAGCGTCCCTCCCCCGACTGGCTCAACTTCGTGGTCACTTCCAAGGCCCGCAACAAGATTAAGCTCAAGCTCAAGGAAGAGGAGCTCAAGAAAGCCGCCACAGGCCGGGAACTGCTCGAGCGCCGTCTCAAGAACTGGAAGATGGAGCTTCCAGACGAGGACCTCACCATCCTCTGCAAGAAATACAAGCTCAAGACCATCAGCGACTTCTACGCAGCCATCGCGGACGAGAAGGTCGATATCATGGACGTCAAGTCCTACATCTCCCGCAAGCAGCAGGGCGAGGAGGAAGCCGCCGCAATCCCTTCATCACAGCCCCCTAAGGACAATGGCGGCAACAAGGAGGCCGCAAGGGACAGCTCCACCGACGACTACCTGGTCATCGACGGCAAGCTCAGCAACGTCTCCTACAAGATGGCCCGCTGCTGCAACCCCATCTACGGCGACGAGGTCTTCGGCTTCGTCTCCGTCAAGGACGGCATCAAGATCCACCGCATGTCCTGTCCCAACGCCGCCCGCCTCATCGAGAACTACCCCTACCGCATCCAGAAAGTGCGCTGGAAGGAGACATCCACCACCAGCAGCTTCCAGACCACCGTCAAGGTCATCACCGACGACTCCGCCGCCTATTCGTCCGTCATCAAGACAGTCACGGACTTCGGGGCCTCCCTGCGATCCTCGTCCATGACCCCGAGAGCAGGCCGCAGCGCCGGTGAGTTCGACATCCGCATGCAGATATTCGTCTCATCCAATTCCGTCCTCGACAAGATCATCTCCGCCATCCGCAAGACCCGCGGAGTGCTGTCGGCAGTCAGAATTTCAAAATAGAAAGAGAACATGGAACAACCGGAAGAAGGATACATCCACATTAAAAATGCCGAGGCCAACAACCTCAAGGGCATCGACGTCGACATCCCCCGCAACCGTCTGACCGTCATTACCGGAGTCAGCGGCTCGGGCAAGACCTCCCTTGCCTTTGACACCCTCTTTGCGGAGGGACAGCGCCGTTTCGCCGAGAGCCTATCCTCCTTCGCCCGCCAGTTCCTCGGGAGGATGTCCAAACCGCCGGTCGAGAGCATCTCCGGCATTCCCCCCGCCATTGCCATAGAGCAGAGGGTCAATACCCGCAACCCCCGCTCCACCGTCGGCAGCACCACCGAGATCTACGACTACCTGCGGGTGCTATTTGCCAAGATCGGCCGTACCTATTCTCCCGTCACCGGAGAGGAAGTGCGCTGCGACACAGTGGCTTCCGTCATGGAACGGCTGCACTCGCTCGCTGCCTCCCTGCCGGCCGGAGATCCTTCCGACGAGGAGTATTCGCCCGGTATCTGCTTCATCCTCGCGGACATACACTGGGAGGAGGAGGCCTGCCGCGTCGAAAGGCTGCTCAATCTCAAGGAGGAGGGATTCTCCCGCCTGTACATTCTGCCCTCAGGGGACAATGCCGGGCGGATGGAGAAGATCGACTCGCTCCTGGCCGACATAAGCCGCGCCGAGGGACGGGAGGTAGCCCTGATGGTGGACCGTATCCCCTTCGACAGCAGCACATTTGCGGACGAGGAGACGGAGAACAGGACAATGGACTCCGTGCGCACGGCATTCGACAAGGGTCAGGGGCACATCGCCTGCGCATTCTCCCCCGCCGTGGAAGGACACACCCTGCTGCGGTTCTCCTCCCTCTTCGAGGCGGACGGCATGCAGTTCTCCGAGCCCACGGAATGGATGTTCAACTACAACAGCCCGGTGGGAGCCTGCCCCGTCTGCGGAGGCCTCGGCAAGATCATCGGCATCGACGAGTCGCTGGTCATCCCCAATCAGGCCCTGTCCGTATATCAGGACGCCGTGGCCTGCTGGAAGGGAGAGGTAATGAAGTATTTCAAGGAAGAGGTGCTGGCCAATGCGGACAAATTCGGATTCCCGGTGCATACCCCATACAAGGACCTCACGGCCAAGCAGAAAAGCGACCTGTGGAACGGCAACCGGTACATCACCGGCATCTATCCGTTCTTCAAGGAGCTCGAGGCCAAGCGGTACAAGATACAGAACAAATACATGATCAGCCGCTACTCCGGCAAGACCGTCTGCCGGGAGTGCGGAGGCAGCCGGCTGCGCAGGGAGGCCCTGTACGTACGCATCGGGGGACGCAACATCCACGAGCTCATGACCATGAGCATCAAGGACCTGATAGCGTTCTTCGACGGGCTGCGGCTTACGGCATACGAAGAGAAGATAGCCGCCCGGGCCTTGAAGGAGATACGCGACCGCCTGGAGTACATCGACCACGTGGGCCTGTCCTACCTGACCCTGAGCCGTGCGTCCAACACCCTCAGCGGCGGTGAGAGCCAGCGCATCAGCATCGTCTGCTCCCTCGGCAACAGCCTGACCGGCTCGATGTACATCCTCGACGAGCCCTCCATCGGACTGCACAGCCGGGACACCGGACGGCTCATCGAAGTCATCAAGCGGCTGAGGGACCTCGGCAACACTGTGATAGTCGTCGAGCACGACGAGGAGATCATCCGGAGCGCGGACTGGCTGATAGACATAGGCCCGCGGGCCGGAAAGCACGGCGGCGAGGTGGTCTACTGCGGGCCTCCCCCGTCCACGGACATCTCCGGGACCGACGCTTCCGCCCTGCTGGCCGCCTGGCCCCGGTCGTTGACCTTAGAGTATCTGCTGGGAAGAAAGAAGATTTCCATTGACCCGGTCAAACGCCCCTGGAAGCAGTACATCGAGGTCTGCGACGCCTGCGAGAACAACCTCAAGAACATCGACGTGCGCTTCCCGCTCAACGTCATGACCGCCGTCATCGGAGTCAGCGGCTCGGGCAAGTCCACCCTCGTGGGCGACATCCTCTACCCTGCCCTCAACCGCATGCTCAACCAGGTGGGGGCCAAGCCCGGCTCGTTCCGAGAGCTGCGCGGCGACCTGGACCGCATATCCTCGGTCGAATTCGTGGACCAGAACCCGATAGGCCGCAGCTCCCGCTCCAACCCCGTAACCTACATCAAGGCCTACGACGACATCCGCAAGCTCTTCTCCGAGCAGCCGCTGGCCAAGGTCAACGGCTTCGGCCACTCGCATTTCTCCTTCAACATCGACGGAGGCCGCTGCCCCGAATGCCTCGGCGAAGGCACAGTCAAGATACCCATGCAGTTCATGGCCGACATCGTCATGACCTGCGAGTCCTGCGGCGGCAAGCGCTTCATCCAGGACGTGCTCGAAGTCCGCTACCGAGGCAAGAACATCAGCGACGTACTCGACATGAGCGTAGACGAAGCCATCGAATTCTTCTCCTGCGCAGGAGAACCCGCCGCAACCCGCATCGCCTCCAAACTCATGCCCCTGCACGATGTCGGACTCGGCTACATCGCCCTCGGCCAGAACAGCAGCACCCTCAGCGGCGGCGAGAGCCAGCGCGTCAAGCTCGCCTACTTCCTCGGCCTCGGCAAGGACTCCGCCCCCATCCCCTCCACATCGAACAGCCAGGACTCCGTCTCAGACTACATCCTCGGGCAAGGTCCATCCTCATCCGGAACCTCTTCGGCCAGACGCTCCCGCCAAGCCGACAAGCCCATCCTCTTCATCTTCGACGAGCCCACCACCGGCCTCCACTTCGACGACATCGAGAAACTCCTCGCCTCCTTTCGCGCCCTCCTCGACCGCGGCCACACCATCGTCGTCGTCGAGCACAACCCCTACATCATCGCTGCCGCCGACCACATCATCGAGCTCGGGCCCGAAGGCGGAGACCAGGGCGGATACCTTCTTCGGTCCTGAACCCGCAGCATATCGATTCATGACATTGCTCAATTAAGACAATCTGCCCCTTAATACCTACAGCTCTGGACCGAAGATAGTAAGTACTCCTCACCCAACCCTCCCCAAGGAAGGGCAATGTCGCTTCGCTCCGACAAGATTGCAACCATTACTCCTTCGGCCACCGCATACAGTGATTGTGCTGCTACATTTTCGCTTACGTCCTCACCTTCGGAAGGTGTCCAATTTACCCGCGATATCGTCCCACCTTCCAAAGGTGGACAAGCCTGTAGAAAATGTAAAACCGAACCACAATAGCCCTGAGGGCATTCCGTGAGTACAACGGCGAAATTCCACCTTCCGAAGGTGAGCGGAAATGGCCGGAAAACGTCCCACCTTCCGAAGGTGGACTGCTTCATCGACTGAACAATGGTAAGCAGAGAGACACACTATTTTTACAACAAGTTGAGATACTGACACATAGAAACATAACGAGAGCTTTTCGGCCATATCCACACCTGCCGAAAGCACACGCCACCTCTGCAAGTAGCTGACCTTCCCGCACATACAATTTCACCCCGCGTCAGCACTTACCGATACTTCGCACTGCTGTAATTGCTCACACTTTCCCCCTCCTTCCGAAGGAGTCGTACGAATTTGATAGCCGGAATTACGGGAGAAATCAGACGGCAGATATCCTAGGTACACCTCTACGATCCTGAGTATCTGAAATGAAAGTTTGTATATCTGAAACGTTTGAGTATATTTACGTATCTGAATTAGATTACGATAATTGTTCTTGGAATAATACCTATGGTGGAGATTCCTTTTCTGGTGTCGCTCTTGTTTATAGCACT
>DVGV01000078.1 GCA_018712545.1 Candidatus Coprenecus merdigallinarum
AAACGGTACTGTGTAATTGCGATGATCCAAGGGTCAGTAATTTTTTCATTATTTCGCCTACAATTTTGAGTACCTTGGCTTGAAGAAGTTGATAACCACGTGCTATAAGAATTGTGATGCAAATCTGTTCAGTTCCAGTGAATGTGAACAGGCTATTTGGCTTGAATATACAGGGGACAAAAACGGAAACCGTATACCGGATTTGGAAGAAATAGGAATACGTTGTCTGAAAGGAGACGGAGATTTCCGCAGCGTTGTTAAGAATCCCATTTTCAAGAATATTCAGCTTTTCGAGTATTCCAGGAATCTCATTGCCGGTTGTTTCAGGCAAACGCCCGCTTTCTATGCCCAGGCGCACTGTCTTCCGGATTTCCTCCTCGTCCAGGTCGGAAAGTTTCAATTCCGGATTAGGGTATGTTTCCCAACCATGCCCTGGTCTCTTCCCGCTTAAGAAGAAGTTCATTGTATTTGCTTTGCGGCATAGTGGACGTTACGCTTTCCACCCGCATGTAGGGACGCCCCTTGTAGGAGAACGGTCGGTTTCGTCTTGAGTCTTCCACGTGCAGTACGATGACTTTCTTTTTGCTGTTGGGAATAGGTATGTAGGTTATCTGTACAGCGGCAGCCGGTTCCAAGCGGTTTATGGCATCGGCGATGTTTCGTTTTGTCGTGTCCGCCACTTCCTGACCGATGACTTTTTTCTTGTCATTGATGCCGAACAGTACTGTCCCGCCATCCTTATTCAGAAAGGCGCACAGTGTTTCCATCCCTCGTTCCAGCTGACCGGTAGTTTCCTTATACTCAACCGAATCTGTTTCTGCATCCGAGACAATCAATTTGTTTATGTCATCCAGTGTCTTTATATCCATTTGCCAATTTTGGTTTCAGACATACAAAAATACGAAAATATGAGAGACCCAGGTCGCTTTTCAGTAGTTATTTCTGCGTTCACTACCGCTGCGGTATCCTGTTTCACAATTATAGGCGAGTATTCTGTTTCTCAGCTCTGCCCCGGCTGGTCCGAGTACGTCCAGTACCTGGTGGAGAGCACCGAGTAATTCCGTGCCACATCAGCATCTTCCCTCGTCCCATTGTCTCTTGCACTTTCCTGCCCGATCCACTCCTTCGGAAGGAGCAGTAGGAAAACGCGTCTGTCTTCACAACGAATTTACTTCGGGGTGCATCCCTGTTTTCAATCGTCTGAAAATCAGTGGGCTGAAAATTCGGCTGCGCATTTGCCCCGCCCATTTTAGGGCAAATGTGCAGGCTCGTTTATAAGGTGTTGATTATCAGCTTGGATTTTTCAGCGCTGCACCACGAAGTCAATTCGTTAACTGAAGGTGCCGCTGCTCCGTCTGCGTCCCTGCCGAGCCGTCAGGAAGGAGTGAGTGTCGCTGGATTTTCTGCTGCGTCACCTAGTTGTGGGAAAAACTGGTATCTGGCATTGCGGTATTTGCTGTTGTTCAGCGTTATGCGCCAGCCGTTTCCCGAAATCCGATGGAGCAACGGTAAGTACTGCAGCGCCTCAAAATTGCAGAACCTTGGTTTACAGGGTGTTATGATTGAAGTGTGTGCTTTTGGGCTGGTTGCAGCAGCTCGAAAAGCACACCTTGTATTTGTAATTGCTTGATTGTCATTATGTTGTTAAAATGCACCGCTCGCGTACTTACCGTTACTCTAGCAGTCTTCTCAGAATTTCCCGGTCCGAAGAGTTCGCTATGTTGCAGACATACTTCGGGTACTTACTGACTGCGGTTTCTCCGGCATTATAGTGGCAGGAATACTTGTACGCGGCGACGTGTGGAAAACAAAACGGCCTCGGAGTGTTTCCGGGGCCGTTCGGCGTTCGCAGTTCGCGGCCATAAGGTAGGCCGGAGTGGGTCAGGCGATCAGGTGGTGAGGCATTCGTACTTCTGGTAGTGGAGTCCCTGGTCGCAGATGATGCCGGAGGGGCTCAGACGGTGATGAGCTCGTACTGGCGGGTACCGATGCCGATGCGCTCGGCGTGCTCGAGACCGGACTGCCAGTTGGTGTCGGGGTGCAGGATGTGGAACTTGTCGTCGCCGCAGAGGTGCTCGTGGGGATGGGTCTTCTCGAGCTTGCTGCCGGGGAGGGCGGGGGCGGCCATCACCATGTCGGCGCAGGCCTGGTCGAGGGCCACGGGGTCGAAGGAGGCGGCCATGCCGAGGTCGGGCACGATGGCGGCGTCGTTGTGGTTCCAGCAGTCGCATTCGGGGGATACGTTGACTATCAGGTTGACGTAGAAACAGGGACGGCCGGCGATGATGGCCTTGGTGTACTCGGCTATCTTGCCGTTGAGGGTCTCGGAAGTATCCCAGTCCTTCAGGACGGCCGACTCGTACTGGCAGAGGGCGACGCACTGGCCGCAGCCTACGCACTTGTCGTAGTCGATAACGGCGGCTATGTTCTTGCCGGCGTAGTTGACTCCCTCTATCTTCTCGAGGTGGATGGCGTCATGGGCGCAGTGTTTCACGCAGATACCGCAGCAGCGGCAGTTCTCGACCTTGACGACGGGCTTCGACGAGGAGTGCAGCTCGAGCTTGCCGGCCACGCTGGCGCAGCCCATGCCCATGTTCTTGAGCGCTCCTCCGAATCCGGTCTGCTCGTGTCCCTTGAAGTGCGAGAGGGCGATGAGCACATCTGAGTCTACGATGGCCGTACCTATCTTGGCGGTCTTGCAGTAGGTGCCGCCCTCGATGGGGAGCTCGCGGCAGTCGGTGCCCTTGACACCGTCGGCGATGATCACGTCGCATCCGGCGCTGAGGCGGTTGAATCCGTTGCGGGATGCGCTCTCGAGGTGGTCCACGGCGTTGGAGCGCCCGCCGGAATAGAGGGTGTTGCAGTCAGTCAGGTAGGGCTTGCCGCCGAGGGAGCGTACCAGGTCGGCCATGCCGGCGGCGTAGTTGGGCCTGAGGAAGGCCAGGTTGCCGGGCTCGCCGAAGTGCATTTTTATGGCGACGAACTTGTCCTTGAAGTCGATCTTCTCGATGCCGGCGGCCTTGGCCACGGCTTTCATCTTCTCCACCAGCGGAAGCCTGGTGGAGGTGTGCAGGTCTGTGAAGTAAACTTTTGCTTTTTCCATAATGTATGTGTCGTTTGTCTATTTTCCTGAAGAACCGCCGGTAGAACTGCCGGCTGCAGCGGGCGTCCCGTTCGGCTGGGACTTGCGCCGGAGCTTGTTGATGACCATCACGTCGTTTTTGTGTATCACGGTGTTGCCGCGGGGAATGATGGCCCTGTTCCCGCGCTTGATGAGCACTATCAGCTCGTTGCTGTCGGGCGAGTACTGGAAGACCTTCTTGCCTATCCACTCGCTGCCCCTCTCTATGCGGCGCTCGGAGAGCTGCATGAGGTCCTCGTCCTCGAAGTCGCGGGCGCTCATGATGACCTTGTCTCCCGGCAGTATCTTGGTCTTTCCGCTCGGGATGATGGCTTTTTCATCCCTTATTATCACTGCGATGAGGGTCTCCTGCGGGATAGGCAGGTCCTTGATGACCTTGCCGCACCAGGAGTCCTTCTCGCCGATGTTCATCTGCACGAAGCTCACGTCCATGTTGTCGGAGTAGTCGGTGAAGGTCTTGAGGATGTCCTCCTCGCTCGAGGTCATCCTGAGCTTGCGGGCTACCAGAGGGATGAGTGAGCCCTGCAGGGAAATGGACAGCAGGACTATCATCAGCACGATGTTGAACAGGTCGTACTCGTTGCCGGTGAGCTGCCTGGAAGCCGGCAGGGCCATGATGGCGAACACTACCGACGCCGCACCTCTTAGTCCAACGAAGGAGACGAGCAGCTGCTGTCTCCACTTGCTTCGGAACGGGGCCATGATGGCGAACACGGACAGGGGACGGGCAACGAAAGTCATGAACAGGGCAATCAGAATGGCCGGTATAGCGATGGCCGGCAGCTGTGAGGGGAAGGCCAGCAGTCCCAACAGGAAAAATATGATGATCTGCATCAGGCTGGTCAGTCCGTCGAAGAAGGGCACCAGGGTCTTCTTGCCGCGGATGTTGGCGTTGCCGAGGACGATGCCGACGATGTAGGCGCTCAGGTAGCCGTTGCCACCGATGAGGTTGGGAATCGCATACGAGAAGATGGCCACTGCCAGCACGAAGAGGGTGTCGAAGCCGGATGTCGTGGAGCGGAAGTGCTTCATCAGCCACACTGACGATACTGCTATCACGGCGCCGATGGCCGCTCCGTAGACGATCTGGGCAAATACCATGTAGGCTATGCGTCCTCCGGACACCGTCCCCTCGATGACGGCCATCATGATGACGGTCAGCATGTAGGAGCAGGGGTCGTTGCTACCGCTCTCGATCTCCAGGAGGGAGGCGGTGTTGTATTTGAGGCCGAGCTTGCGGGAGCGCAGGATTGAGAACACGGATGCGGCGTCGGTGGAGCTTAGCACGGCGCCGATGAGGAATCCCAGGGCAGCCGGGAGCTCGAGCACATAGTGGCAGAAAAGACCGGTCAGGCCTGCTGTCATGGCTACTCCGACAGTAGACAGGATGCCGGCTTTTACCACTACCGGCTTTGCCTCTTTCCATCTGGTTCCGAAACCGCCGTAGAACATGATGAAGATCAGTGCTACCGTACAGATGCTCTCGGTGAAATCGAAGTTGTCGAAGGAAATCTTCACTATGCCGTCGGATCCGAAGGCCATGCCCAGCAGGATGAATGCCAGCAGCATGGGGATGCCTATCTTGTTCGAGACGTTGTTGAGCACTACGCACAGGACAATGACGATGGCGGCCACGAGCAGGAGCAATGTAAGGGTCATAAGCGGGGATGTTGACGGTTGTAATGGAAAAATTCGATGCAGTCCTGCAAAGGTACGAAAAAAAGCAAAGCGTATGCAAAAAGTCCGGAACTAAAGGGCTATTTTGTCCTGAACCGGCGCGAACCACGTGATCTGCCGCTTGGCGTACCTCCGGGTGTTGCGCTGCACCAGGGCCAGGGCCTCGTCCAGGGAGATGCTCCCGTCCAGGTAGTCGAATACCTCCCGGTATCCCACGGTGCGCAGGGCCGGCATGCGGCGGTACTGCGCCAGTCCCCGCACCTCGTCCACCAGCCCGGCCTCGAACATGGCTTCGGCACGGCGGTCGATTCGGCGGTAGAGCTCTTCGCGGGGAAGGGTGAGGCAGAGCCTCTGAATCTCGAACGGTCTGACCTTGCGGGGGTTGGACTTATATGAGGAAAATTTGCGTCCGGTCGATAGGGTGACCTCCAGAGCCCGGACTACCCTCTGCCGGTTGGACAGGTCGATGACGGCCCAGCTCTCCGGGTCTACCTGCCGCAGCTCTTCTGCAAGCACTCCGACACCTTCTTTCAATGCCCTGTCTGTCAAGATTTTCCGAAGTTCCTGATCGGCAGGGGGAAAGTCGTCCAGCCCGTAGCACAGGGCATCTGCGTAAAGTCCCGAGCCTCCGACCATCACCAGTACGTCGTGCTCCTTGAAGAGCCGGGTCAGCAGTTCCATGGCCTCTACCTCATAGAGACCGGCGGAGTAGTAGTCCGATACGGAATGACTGAAGATGAAGTAGTGCCGCACCTGCCGCAGCTGCTCCTCCGAGGGAGGGGCCGTGCCGATACGCATCTCCTTGAATATCTGGCGGGAGTCGCAGGATATCACGGGGGACGAGTACTTCAGGGCCAGCTGTATGGCGTAGTCGGTCTTGCCCACTGCCGTCGGCCCCAGTACCTGAATCAGCTTCTTTCCGCTCATGAGGGGGTTATACGTTCTCCTCGCCCTCAGGCAGCTCGTCGTCCTCGAAGGAGTCCTCCTCGTCTGGAGCGGCGGACTGTGAGGCATGACGGTCAGAGAATTCCTCGTAATCCTCGTACACGGCTGAGAACTGGTCGGGGTTGCGGCCTTTCTCGGCTACAAGCACGGGGTAGGACAGGCGGCGGTTGTACTCCTGCTCTCCTCCGAGACGCAGTTCGATGCAGAGGTTGAGATTCAGATTGTAGACGTAACGGAGGACAGTTTCCTCGTGTGAGACGGTGTTGTCTATGGTTATGCGGTCCATGGAGCCGTCTCCGAAGTCGAACAGCCCTATCCTTCTGGAGAGCTTGCCGGTAGCTGAGAGAGTCTCGAATACCGTCATCTGGTCAGGCGAGAAGCCCAGCTCCCGATCCATGTATTCGCGGAGCTTGTACAGGCTCATGCCGGAGTCTACATCGTATTCCCGCATGAATATCTTATTGCCTGGGATAGTTGCTTTGTATCTGAGTATCATGGTATTGAAGTTAAAGTCGTGTCAGCATGCCCAGAGCGTCCGCTCCGTCCGGCCAGTCATCCGGCGACGGGCTCTGAGCAAAACCAAAGTTACGGATAATTTTTTGAATTCTGTTCACATTGGCTCCTATAAATTTTTCCAATTCATTTTCCGAACGGTATTCCACATACCAGATTTCGCCTACGCGCAGGTTCTCCCCCCATGGCCGGCAGAGGCTGATGTCCTCCTGTGCCCCGGCAATCAGCTTCCTCAGGTTCCGGTAGATGAGAGTTCCGCTGTCCAGGAACTTTTCCCCCGAGAGAGTCAGTACTGCCCTGTTCTTGCGGTGATTGTCCTGTCCGAGCCGTCCCCAGTGTTCCTTGGCGAAGGCTTCGGCGGCCGCCATTGTCCTGGATAAATCATAGTCGTGCGGCACCAGCAGACAGGTCACGCTGCGGCAGCCCAGACCATAGTACAGCAGCATGTCCCTGGCGAGGGCGCGGAGTTCGGCATTGTCCTCGTCCCCGGTGAGGACAGCGGCGCTGAACCTTCCGGCGCGGATGATTTTCGGGATGCCGTCAAATCTCTTCCGGAAAAACTCCGCCGCCCCGTCCCCGCCCATAGTCAGCAGCGCGTCCGTCCTCCAGCCGTCGGTCGAGGAGCAGAAGCGTACACCCGTCCCGGGAGGAAACAGGACCGGCAGCAGGTGCCGGTCTTTGGACGAGAGCTTGACCACAGGCAGCCATCCTGCCGCCAGGACGGTGAGAATGTCGTGAAAACCCACCGCGGGGATGTTCCCTGCCGCCACTACTCCGCAGACCTTCCCTTCCGCATCGGGACCGGGAGCCGGATACCTCTGTGTCCATTCCCTCAGCACTTCCTCTCTCAGCATCCCCTCCGCCAGGGCGCCCAGGGCCTGCCGCTGCATCCACGGCGTGAAGAATGCATTGTCCCTTGCGGACAGTTCCACGGCTCTGTCCAGTTCCGGCCATGCGTTCCTGCCGGAGATCCATTCCCTGAGCCGGTCTCCGAGTGCGGTATACCTTATAATAAATTCATTCCTTTCCATTTTTCCGAAATAGGGGCCCAAAGTTAAAAAAAATTGCTAACTTAGTGGCTCAAACGGCCAGTCATGGATTTACAAGGGAGAAACGATACTTTCAGAAGCATTTCCGGTCCCGCTGAGGGACTTTACAAGGAAAAGGGAAGTAAGTTTCTCGCTTTTGCATATCCTGTCCTCTCTGAGGCGGAGGTCAAGGCCGCACTGGAGAAAATCAGAAAGGAGTATTACGACGCGCGGCATCACTGCTATGCCTACAGACTTGGGCTGGAGGGTGATGTGTGGAGGTACAACGATGACGGGGAACCGTCCTCCACGGCGGGCCGGCCGATATACGGGCAGATTCTCTCGCGGGAACTGAGCGACGTGCTGATAGTGGTGGTGCGGTATTTCGGCGGTACCAAGCTCGGGGTGCCGGGACTGATACGGGCTTACAAGACAGCGGCGTCGGATGCGCTGGATCATGCTGATGTGGTGGAGAAGGTGGCTTCGGAGGGGTTTGCGGTGACGTTCGACTATACGGCGATGGACAGGGTGATGCGGGTGCTGAAGGATATGGGTATAGCTCCGTCCGGATACACCGCCGAGGACGTGTGCAGAATGGAGATGAGGGTCAGGCTCAGCGATGTGGAGCGGTTCAGGCAGAGGATGGAGGATGCCGAGGCCAGGGTGGAGAAGGTGCTTTAAGGACAATATTTAACAACAGATATGGCTAAAAAGAGTTTAATTTCAATCCAGGATTTCACCAAGGAGGAGATCCTGCACATCCTCGATGTGGCGGAGGAGTTTGAGCACAACAAGTCTCAGACCTTTCTCAGCGACAAGGTGGTGGCCTGTATCTTCTTCGAGCCTTCCACCAGGACCCGTCTGAGCTTTGAGACGGCGGTCAACCGTCTTGGCGCAAGAGTCATCGGTTTCTCTGACGCCAGCAACACCAGTATCCGTAAGGGAGAAAGCCTCAAGGACACTATTAAGATGGTGTCCAACTACGTAGACCTCATCGTCATGAGGCATCCTCTCGAAGGCAGTGCGCGCTATGCCTCGGAAGTGGCCTCGGTGCCTGTCATCAATGCCGGTGACGGAGCCAACCAGCATCCGACCCAGACCCTGCTCGATCTCTACACCATCAGGCAGACCCAGGGGCGGCTGGACCACATCAACATTAACATGGTCGGGGACCTCAAGTACGGCCGGACTGTCCACTCCCTGCTGCAGGCCATGAGCCATTTTTCCCCTGAGTTCGAGTTCACGGCACCCGACGAGCTGAAGATGCCCCAGGAGTACAAGGACTTCCTCGATGCCAAGGGTATTCCCTACAAGGAGACTGCCGATCTGCGGAAATATCTCGACGATACGGACATCCTCTATATGACCCGGATCCAGCAGGAGCGCTTTACCGATCCTGTGGAGTACGAGAAGGTAAAGAACGTATACAGCCTCAATGCCTCCATGCTCTCGGGCGTGCGGCCCAACATGAAGATTCTCCATCCCCTGCCCAGGCTGCAGGAGATAGCGGTGGACGTGGATGACACTCCTCACGCATGGTATTTCAAACAGGCTGAGAACGGAATGTACGTCCGTATGGCCATTATCTCATACTTACTCGGTAAAAGATAGGAGGAAAGGCAATGGAAAACAATAAAGAGAAACAGCTCAAGGTAAGTGCCATCAAGAACGGGACGGTACTCGACCACATACCCTCGGGCCAGGTGTTCAAGGTGATAGACATCCTCGGCCTCTATGATTCGGCCCATCCTGTGACATTCGGAGTCAATCTGGACAGCAAGTCCATGGGCAGCAAGGGCATCATCAAGATATCGGAGAGATTCTTCAAGGATGACGAGCTCAACAAGATAGCCCTCATCGCCCCCAATGCCAGCGTCAATATCATCCGCGACTTCGAGGTGGTGGAGAAGAAGGTGCTCACCATCCCCGAGACCATCACCGGCATAGTAAAGTGCATCAACCCCATGTGCGTCACCAACCATGAGAACATCCCGACCAGATTCAAAACCATCGTAAAAGGCTCGGAAATAAGACTTCAGTGCTCATATTGTGAGAAAATCACAGACATTTGAATTTTGTGAGAAATATTTTATAACTTTGGCTTTAATTAATTTAAAATTCATAACCTTTAAAATTTTTAATACAATATGAAAAAAGCTTACAATTTCAACGCCGGTCCCTGCGTTCTGCCCAAACCGGCCATCGAAGCGGCTATTGAGGCCCTTAAAGACTTCAAGGGAACAGGAATGTCCGTAATAGAAGTGTCTCACAGAAGCAAGGAGTGGGAGGCCGTCATGAACGAGTGCCGCGCCCTCTGGAAAGAGCTCCTCAACATCCCTGAAGGATACAGCGTCCTCTTCCTCGGCGGCGGTGCATCCCTCCAGTTCCTCTATGTGGCTATGAACCTCCTCGAGAACAAGGCCGGCTACCTGGAGACAGGCGTATGGGCAAAGAAAGCCCTGAAAGAGGCCAAGGGCATCGGCAACGCCTATGCAGTGGCTTCCTCAGCCGACAAGAACTACACCTACATCCCCAAGGGCTATGAGATCCCCACAGACCTCGACTATTTCCATATCACTACCAACAACACCATCAAGGGAACTGAGATCCACGAGGACATCGACTGCCCCGTGCCCCTCGTAGCCGATATGTCATCCGATATCATGAGCCGTCCCGTGGACGTTTCCAAGTATGCTCTGATCTACGGAGGTGCCCAGAAGAACGTAGGTCCTGCCGGCGTGGTATTCGTTATCGTTAAGGACGAGATCCTCGGCAAGGTATCCCGCTATCTGCCCACCATGCTCGACTACCGCACACACATCGAGGGTGAGTCCATGTTCAACACTCCTCCTGTATTCTCTATCTTCGTTATGACCGAGACCCTGAAGTGGGTTAAGGCTCAGGGCGGCCTGAAGGCTATGTACGAGATCAACAAGAAGAAAGCCGGCATGCTCTATGATGAGATCGACCGCAACCCTCTGTTCGTAGGTACAGCCGCCAAGGAGGACCGCTCCCTGATGAACGTATGCTTCGTGATGGCTCCCGGTTATGAGAACCTCCAGGACGAGTTCCTCGCCTTTGCAAAGGAGAAAGGCATGGTAGGTATCAAGGGCCACCGCTCGGTCGGCGGATTCCGCGCCTCCATCTACAACGCCTGCCCCATCGAGGCCGTTGAGGCTCTTATCGCCTGCATGCAGGAGTTCGAGAAGATGCACAAATAATCTTTAAACTTACAACTTTTAAAACTCAGAATCGAAATGAAAGTATTAGTAGCAACCGAGAAACCCTTCTCAAAGGTAGCCGTTGACCAGATCCGCGAGATCGTCGAGAAAGGCGGCCACGAGCTTGCAACTCTCGAGAAATATACCGATGTACAGCAGCTCTACGCAGCTGTAGCCGATGCTGACGCCCTCATCGTCCGCTCCGACAAGGTGACCAAGGAAGTGATCGCAGCCGCTCCCAAGCTGAAGATCGTAGTCCGTGCCGGCGCAGGTTATGACAACCTCGACCTGGCAGCCTGCACCGAGAAAGGCATCGTAGCCATGAACACTCCCGGTCAGAACTCCAACGCTGTCGCCGAGCTCGCTATCGGTATGATGATCTACATCTCCCGCAACCAGTTCACTCCCGGCACAGGCTCCGAGCTCAAGGGCAAGACCCTCGGCATCCAGGCTTACGGCAACGTCGGCCGCCTGGTAGCAGCTCACGCCAAGAGCTTCGGCATGAAGATTATGGCCTTCGACCCCTTCGTTCCCGCTGACAAGATTCAGGCCGAGGGAGTAGAGGTAGCCGCCTCACTCGAGGACCTCTATGCCAAGAGCGACTTCGTATCCCTCCACATCCCCGCAACCAACGAGACCAAGAACTCCATCGGTTACGCTCTTCTTTCGAAGATGCCTAAGGGAGGCTGCCTCGTGAACACCGCCCGCAAGGAAGTGATCAACGAGCCCGAGCTCGTGAAGGTGCTTGAGGAGAGACAGGACCTGAAGTACATCACCGACATCGCCGCAACCAACCAGGCCGAGCTGAACGAGAAGTTCGGCAAGAGAGTCTTCGCTACCCCCAAGAAGATGGGTGCCGAGACAGCCGAGGCCAATGTCAATGCCGGAGTAGCCGCCGCCAACCAGATCTGCGACTTCTTCGCTACAGGCAACCGCAAGTTCCAGGTAAACAAATAGCAGATAGGAGACACACGATATGGTAAAAGTAAAACCTTTCGCAGCGATCCGTCCTCCCAAGTCCATCGTGGAGGAAGTGGCAGCCCGTCCTTACGACGTGCTCAACTCCCAGGAGGCCAAGGCTGAGGCCGGAGAGAAGTCCCTCCTTCACATCACCAAGCCCGAGATAGACTTCGATCCCATCATCGACGAGCACTCGCAGCCCGCATACGACAAGGCTGTCGAGAACTTCAAGAAATGGCAGGAGAAAGGCTGGCTCGTGCAGGACAAGAAGGAGTGCTACTATGTCTACGCCCAGACCATGAACGGCCGTACCCAGTACGGTATCGTGCTCTGCGCCAACACTGACGACTACCTGACCGGTAAGATCAAGAAGCATGAACTCACCCGCAAGGACAAGGAGGAGGACCGCATGATCCACGTCCGCATCCAGAATGCCAACATCGAGCCCGTATTCTTCGCCTATCCCGACAACACCGAGATCAACGCCATCGTGAAGAAGTACACCGACGGCAAGCCCGAGTATGACTTCACAGCACCTGACGACGGTTTCGGCCATCATTTCTGGGTAATCGACAATGACGAGGACATCAAGAGGATCACCGAGATCTTCTCGACCATCCCCGCATTCTACGTAGCCGACGGCCACCACCGTACAGCCGCAGCTGCTCTCGTAGGAGAGGAGAAGCGCCGTCAGAACCCCAACCACCGCGGAGACGAGGAGTACAACTACTTCATGGCAGTGGTATTCCCCGAGAGCCACCTCAAGATCATCGACTACAACCGCGTGGTGAAGGACCTCAACGGCCTCACTCCCGAGCAGTTCATCCAGAAGCTGGGCGAGGACTTCGAGATCAAGGACATGGGTACCGAGATCTACAAGCCCAAGAACCTGCACAACTTCTCGATGTATCTCGGCGGTCACTGGTATTCCCTCACAGCCAAGAAGGGTACCTACGACGACAACGATCCCATCGGATGCCTCGATGTGACCATCTGCTCCAACCTTATCTTCGACAAGCTCCTCGACATCAAGGACCTCCGTACTTCGAAGCGTATTGACTTCGTAGGCGGTATCAGAGGTCTCGGCGAGCTCAAGAAGAGAGTTGACTCGGGTGAGATGGCAGCAGCCTTCGCTCTGTATCCCGTTTCCATGAAGCAGCTCATCAGGATAGCCGATACAGGCAACATCATGCCTCCCAAGACTACCTGGTTCGAGCCTAAGCTCAGGAGCGGTCTGGCTATTCACAAACTCGAAAGATAAACGGGTTTATGAGTGATTGATTAAGGAGGCCGTAATCGGAACATCTGTGTCTGATGCGGCCTCTTTTTAATTTTGATTAAAAAAGAATTGTTTTAGAAAGATATGAAACCAACGTTAGTAGTATTGGCAGCGGGCATGGGTTCCCGCTATGGTTCCCTGAAGCAGATGGACGGAGTAGGCCCCAACAATGAGGCTATCATCGATTATTCGATATATGACGCAATGCGGGCCGGCTTCGGCAAGGTGGTGTTTATCATCAGGCACTATTTCGAGAAGGAGTTCCGCGAGATTTTCTCCCCGGAGCATTTCGGCGGAAAAGTGGAGACAGAGTATGTTTTCCAGGAACTGGAGTATCTTCCCGAAGGATTCAAAGTGCCTGAGGGCCGCGAGAAGCCCTGGGGAACATGTCATGCCGTGATGATGGCGGCACCCGTTGTCGACACTCCTTTCGCTGTCATCAACTCTGATGATTTCTACGGCCGTGAGGGATATGGAGTTCTGGCCGATTATCTGCGCTCTGTAGAAGGCCAGAAAGGCAAGTACTCCATGGTGGGCTACAGCCTGCACAACACCCTGTCCGACTACGGTACAGTCTCCCGCGGCGAGTGTACTGTCAATGCTGAGGGCAACCTCACTTCTATCGTGGAGCGTACGGCCATCCAGCGGATGCCGGACGGCAAGATCGTCTATAAGGAAGGTGACGGCCTGCACGAGCTGGCTGAGGATACTGTCGTATCGATGAACCTCTTCGGATTCACACCCGATTTCTTCGCTGAGTCCGAAACCCTCTTCAAGAAGTTCCTCTCCGATCCGGCAAATATGGCCAATCCGAAGGCGGAGTTCTTCATCCCCCTGTGCGTGAACCAGCTGATCAATGACGGAAAGGTGTCCCTGAAGGTTCTCAACAGCGATGCCCAGTGGTTCGGCGTCACATACAAGCAGGACAAGCCTTTCGTGGTAGAGCGCATCAGGAAGCTCATCGAAGCCGGAGTCTATCCCGAGCATCTCTGGAAGTAGGCAGCATTGCGGGCGAGTATTTTCCGTACGCGCCGGACACAGTATTACCCTCTGAAGGTCCTCCCCACTACGTGGGGCTCCTCCCTTTTCGGGAGCCAACGCCTTCAGAGGGTAATACTGTGTCCGGCGCTTTCAACCAGGCCGGTTATAATACTTGCTTCAGATTGTCCGGTGGTAATGCGCTCAGTTTTATTCTTGCGGGGCCGTGGACACGCCTAGTTTGCGACCTCGGAGAGGAACTTGATGCGCACAAGGCGGATTTCCTCTTCCTGGTAGTCAGGCCCGAGGGCTTTCTTGGCCTCTTCCACTGAGTCGGTCTCCGCCTCCTCCTTGAAGTAGTCGTAGATGTCCTCGACCTTGTCATCGTCGACGGTCTGCTCGATGTAGTAGTCCAGGTCGATGCGTGTGCCGGCGGCCACGATGGCCTCGATCTCGTCCAGAATCTCCAGAAAGTCCATGTCCTTGGCTTCTGCAATGTCGTCCAGAGGCACCTTGCGGTCTATGTTCTGGATGATGTAGACCTTGTTTGCCGACTTGTTGACCAGAGACTTGACGACAATGTCTTCCGGACGCTGGATGTCGTTTTCCTCTACGTACTTGGCGATCAGCTTAATGAACTCGCGGCCGTATTTGCGGGCTTTTCCCTCGCCCACGCCCTGACAGTTCTTGAGCTCGTCGAGCGTGACCGGGTAGTGGATGGACATGTCCTCCAGGGAGGGGTCCGTAAAGAGGACGAATCCGGGCAGCTTGAGCCTGCGGGACATATCACGGCGGAGGTCCTTGAGCATGGCGAAGAGCACCGGGTCGCCTACTCCGCCGCCGTGACGCATGGCTGCGGCGGCCGCAGCGTCATCGTCATCCTCCTCATCACCGTCTGCGAAATCCCTGTCTTCGGTCAGCATCAGAGTGGTAGGATGTTCGAGGAATTTCCTGCCCTCATCGGTTATGTATATAAGTCCGTATTTCTCGATGTCCTTGTACAGCAGGTGCAGGATGATGCCCTGGCGGATGACCGCAATCCAGAATTTGACGCCCTTGTCCTTGCCCATGCCGAAGAACTCGCTCTCATTGTGCCTGTATGATTTTATTATGGAGTTGACCTCGCCGGTAAGGATATTTGCCAGATGCTCGGTCTTGAAATTCTCCTTCATCGAGGCGACCAGATCCAGGACAAGCGCCATGTCGTCTTTCCCGTCGAAGGTCTTTTTTGGATACAGGCAGTTGTCGCAGTTGCCGCAGTTCTCTTCCGGATAGTCCTCTCCGAAGTAGTTCAGCAGAATCTTGCGGCGGCAGCGGTTGGACTCCGCGTATGCCACCGTCTCCATCAGGAGCTGCTTGCCGATCTCCTGCTCCGACAGCGGTTTCCCCTGCATGAATTTCTCAAGCTTCAGGATGTCCTTGTAGCTGTAGAAGGTGATGCATTTGCCCTCCTCGCCGTCCCTGCCCGCGCGTCCGGTTTCCTGGTAGTAGCCCTCCAGGCTCTTTGGAATGTCGTAGTGGATTACGAATCGTACGTCGGGCTTGTCGATGCCCATGCCGAAAGCGATGGTGGCCACTATCACGTCGACCTCCTCCATGAGGAAGAGGTCCTGGTTCTTCGCTCTTGTGGCGGCGTCCATGCCGGCATGGTAGGGCAGGGCCTTTATGCCGTTGACAGTAAGGAACTCGGCTATCTCCTCGGTCTTCTTGCGGCTGAGGCAGTATATGATGCCGGACTTGCCGGAATTCTCCTTGATGAACTTGATGAGCTCTTTCTTGACGTTGACCTTGTCGCGTACCTCGTAGTAGAGGTTGGGACGGTTGAACGAGCTCTTGAAGATCATGGCATCCATCATGTTGAGGTTTTTCTGGATGTCGGCCTGTACCTTGGGTGTCGCGGTAGCTGTCAGGGCTATGATGGGAGCTGTTCCCAGCTCGTCGACGATGTTCCGGATGTTGCGGTACTCCGGCCTGAAATCATGACCCCACTCCGAGATGCAGTGGGCCTCGTCTATAGCGTAGAATGAGATCTTGATCTGACGCAGCAGAGCCTTGGTCTCGTCCTTGTTGAGTGACTCGGGAGCCACGTACAGCAGCTTGGTCACCCCGCTGAGCAGGTCGTCCTTGACTTCCTGAATCTGACTTTTGTTGAGCGATGAGTTGAGGAAGTGGGCCACTCCCTCGGTACCGGAGATGAAACCCCTGATAGCGTCCACCTGATTCTTCATCAGGGCTATGAGGGGTGAGACCACAATCGCCGTTCCTTCCATTACCAGGGCAGGAAGCTGGTAACACAGCGATTTCCCGCCTCCTGTGGGCATCAGGACGAAAGCGTTGCCTCCTCCGATCAGGTGCATCATGATTTTTTCCTGGTCTCCCTTGAACTTGTCGAAACCGAAAAACTTCTTTAAATTGGAATGTAAATCTTCAGAACTAATCTTCATATTTGTTACCTTTGCGCGTCTAAAATTACACAAAAGATTATTTTCTTGCAAATAAATGGAAAATATAATAGAAAAAATGAAGAAATACGCCTCAGAGACCATTGTGACGGAGGCCAAAGCGGTGAGCGTACTTTCTTCAATAGTCGACGACAGTTTCGGGGAAGCGGTGGCTGCGCTCGCTTCCGCAAGGGGCAGAATCGTAGTCTCGGGAGTCGGTAAAAGCGCGCTCATAGCCAGGAAGATGGTGGCAACTCTCAACTCAACCGGCTCCAGAGCCGTGTTCCTCCATTCTTCGGACGCCGTCCACGGGGATATGGGCATGATAGGACCGGACGACGTGGTGCTCTTCATCTCCAAGAGCGGCAACACGGAGGAGATCAGGCGTCTGCTCCCCTTTGTCAGGAAGATGGGCAATCATGTCGTCTCTATTGTCTCATGCAGGGAGTCTTTCCTCGGGACGCACTCAGACAGTCTTATCTACGTCCCTGTGGAGCGGGAGGCCGGTCCGGACAATCTGGCGCCTACCACAAGTACGACCCTGCACCTGGTCGTGTGCGATGCGATAGCCATGGCCCTGTCCCGCTTCCGCAATTTCACGGCGGATGACTTCGCCCGCATCCATCCCGGTGGGTCTCTGGGCAAACGGCTCTATATGAGGGTCGAGGACGTATTTGACAGAACCAACAGGCCGTGGGTGTCCGAAGACGAGGCGATAAAGAATGTCATCATCACCATCTCGTCCCACCGTCTCGGCGCTACGGTGGTGCTGGGACCCGATGGGAATCCGGAGGGCATCATCACGGACGGAGACGTACGGCGTATGGTCGAGAACGGCAAGGATATCAATACTTTGCGGGCCAAGGATATAATGTCCCGCCATCCGAAGACGATAGATGTGGGGGCTCTTGCGGCCGAAGCCCTGAGGAAGATGGAGGAGAACAAGATAACGTCGGTGGTGGTTCTCCGGGAAGGGAAGTACGCCGGCCTGATACATATTCACGACATAATGAGAGAAGGAATACAGTAATGACAACGACATTTGATCCTGACAGCATAGGAATAGCCAACGGCAACTTCTTCGGACTGCCGTGTACGGAAGACGAGGCCCGCATAGTCCTGGTACAGGTGCCCTGGGACGCGACGGTCTCTTATGGAAAGGGTACGGCGCACGGGCCTGAGGCAATGCTGGGGGCCTCCCTTCAGGTGGACCTCTTCGATGAACGGATACCGGGAGCTGCGGACATGAAGGTCTGGACGCTGCCTTCGGACAGGAGTATAGAGGCTCTGAACGCAAGAGCCAGGGAGTCGGCGGACAAGGTCATCTCCGCCCTTGAGCAGGGTGCTGATCCCGGCTCTCTTGCCGGACTCTGCGCCGAGGTCAACACAGCCTCCTCTGTCCTCAATAAGTATGTGGAGACTACTGCCGCGGGGTTCCTGGAGCAGGGCCGCACCGTGGCCGTCATAGGAGGGGAGCACAGCGTGCCCCTGGGGCTGGTCAAGGCCCTCGCCGCCCGTCATCCAGGGATGGGAGTCCTTCACATCGACGCCCATTCCGATACACGCGAAGCCTATGAGGGCTTTACGTATTCCCATGCCTCGATCATGTTCAACGTGATGCGGCAAGTGCCCGGAGTGAAGCGGATAACCCAGGTGGGCATCAGGGATTTCTGCTCGGCGGAGTACAGTCTGATAACATCGTCGCCGCTCTTTGTGCCCTTTACTGACTTCCGTATCCGCGAAAAGCTTTTCACCGGCTCTACGTGGGACAGCGTATGCCTGGACATCATATCTACCCTGCCCCGGGAGGTCTACATCAGTTTCGACATCGACGGTCTGTCTCCGGAGTACTGTCCGGGCACCGGAACTCCTGTTCCCGGAGGCCTTACTTTCGGTCAGGCGGACTGGCTTCTCTGGCGGCTGGCCTCTTCCGGACGCCGTATCATAGGGTTTGATCTCTGCGAGGTCGCTCCAGGCGGAAGCAGTGAGTGGGATGCCAACTCCGGTGTCCGCATGCTTTTCAAGCTCCTGCTGTATACGTCGCTTGCGGAAAAGGAAAAATGCTTATATTTGTAAGCTTAATAAACTGAAACAAACCTATAAGTCATGAACCTGAACCTCAGCTTTAACCGAAACATGTACGTGAACCGCAGGCGTGTCCTGCTCCGGAGAATTGTCCACAGCAGTATGACGGGAGGTGTCCTCCTGCTTGTCTGTGCGGTGGTGGCCGTGATGGCGGCCAACATACCCGCGCTCAATTGGCTTCATAATTTCTGGGACATCAGCTTCGGTTTCTCCTTCGGCGACTCTTCCTTCACCATGCCGGTGCGGCAGTGGGTGGACGATGTGCTGATGGCCATATTCTTCTTCTCGGTCGGACTGGAGATCAAGAGGGAGCTGCTGGTCGGCGAGCTGTCTACTATGAAAAAAGCCATGCTGCCGATGTTCGCCGCCCTGGGAGGAATGATATTTCCCGCGCTTATCTATACATGGTTCAACACAGGGACTCCCTCCGCCTCCGGCTGGGGCATACCCATGGCTACCGACATAGCCTTCGCCATCGGCGTGCTGTCCCTGCTGGGCAACCGCTGTCCCCAGGGGCTCAAGGTGCTGCTGGTGGCCCTGGCTGTCGTGGACGACATAGGGGCGATAATCGTACTGGCGGTCTTCTATCCCTCGCATGAGATACATCTCATCTATCTGCTGTACGCAGCGCTGGTGCTCATTGTCCTTGTACTCATGAACCGCTCCGGCATCCGCACCCTCCTGATGTACATGGTCCTGGGTATAGCCCTGTTCATCTTCATTTTCATGTCGGGAGTGCATGCGACGATAGCCGGAGTGCTGCTCGCAATGACCATACCCGCGAAGACCTCCACCGACGATATCCGCAGTTTCTCCGGACCGGATTCCCCCATCGGAACATTGGAAACTGCACTGCATCCTTGGGTAAATTTCCTCATAATGCCTATATTTGCGCTCGCAAATGCGGGGGTCGTCATAGATTCCTCGGCGATAGGAGAGGGCGTCATGCCTGCAGTGATTCCCGGAGTGTTCTTCGGACTGCTTGTGGGTAAGCCTGTGGGGATATTCATTTTCAGCTGGTTGGCCGTAAAGCTGCGGCTTGCCGGGAAGCCTGAGGGGACGAAGTGGCTGCAGATATTTGCCCTTGGCATACTAGGCGGTATAGGCTTCACGATGTCTATTTTCATCGACAACCTGGCCTTTACGGATCCTCATCTGGTGAACGCCGGAAAGCTCGCCATCCTGTGCACCTCCGTGATTGCAGCCTGCATCGGCCTGGGTGCCTTGTATTTGACAACGAGTAAAACTAAAAATAGTTGATTTAAAAATGAAAAAAACAGTAATTATCGCCGCAGCCGCATGTGCTGCGATTCTGGCGCTCTCTTCCTGCGCCGGTACCTATCAGAAAGGAGACAGAATGCCTGAGAGCACCACTGCCCAGATTGATACGGTGAGCTATGCCCTCGGAATGTATTTCGGCACAATGATTACATCCTCTCCCTTTGGAGAAATAGACCTCGGCATGCTCAATAAAGGATTCAACGATGTTCTCAACGGGAAGGAGACAATGCTGACCCAGGAGAAGATAATGAATGTCATCCAGTCGCACCTGATGGCCCGCAGTACATATGAGACGAACCGCAATGAGGAGCTCGGCGCAGAATTCCTCGCCGCCAACAAGGAGAAGGAGGGAGTCGTAGAGACCGAGTCCGGACTCCAGTACAAGATTGAGACCGAGGGTACCGGCATCGCTCCCGCGATGACCGATACCGTTGAGGTTAACTACGAGGGCCGTCTGATCGACGGTACGGTGTTCGACTCTTCATATGAGAGAGGCGAGAGCACCAAGTTCCCCCTCGACAGAGTCATCAAAGGCTGGGGCGAGGGCCTTACCTATATTAAGGAAGGCGGCAAGATTCAGCTGTACATCCCCTCCGACCTCGCCTACGGTTCGCGCGGCACAGGTCCCATTCCCGGCAACAGCACCCTGATCTTCGACGTGGAGCTCATCAAGGTGTACAAGCACGTTGAGGAGGAGAACGAGGCTGAGACCAAGTAATTCTGAATATATTACGGATAAGTGATGAGCAGGAGGAGTATAATTGTTTTCTCTGTGCTGGCCCTGGTTCTGCTGGGCTGCATAGGCTGGCTTTTCTATTCCCTCTTTTTCGGGGACGGCGACGGAACGTCCGTAAGGACCGACCGCCTCACTGAAGGAGTGGAGGCAGTACCCTCCGATGCCATATTCGTCTTTGAGGCCTCGGGCTTATCCGAAATAGCAGACATGACGGATGACGGGAGTGCCCTGGGCAGACTGCTCGGGTGCATTCCCGAATCCGCTTATGAATGGGAGGCGGCTCTGTCCATGCATTATTCGAGCAAGAACGCGGTGTCTCCGCTTCTGGTACTGTCGGTTCCGGAGGATGAGGATGCGGAACGGGTTCTGTCCGACGTGCTGGACGAGTGCTCCGGTGTCATAGACAAGCGCTATGGCCAGGTCATGGTGCACAAGTCGGCCGTGCCTGACGTCTCCTTTGCGGTCTACGGCCGTTTTCTGGTAGCGAGTCCCTCTCTGGTCATCGTGGAGGCCTCGCTCCGTCATCTGGACAACGGGACGTCCGTGAAGGACGAACCCCTCTACAATCAGATATCAGGCGCCTCCTCCGACCGGGGAGTGCTGCACGTCAATATGGAAAATATCGGCAAGCTCTTTTCCGGGGCGGCGGCTCCGGACTATGTCAGGTACGCCTCTGCATTTCAGAGTTTCGCCGACTGGACTGCGCTGGGACTCGGAGTGGGAGACTCCCCCAGGGTCTTCGAGGGCAGGGCTGTCAGCCTGCGGCAGGGGGAGCGGCTGTGCGATGTGCTCCTCTCTCAGCGGGGACGCCGGCCGGAGGCGTGGTCCGTGGTGCCCTACAGCGCATCCTATATGCTCACGCTTCCTATAACATCCTACAGCGACTATATCCGGGCATATTCGTCATTCGTGGCCTCCGACGGCCGCCGGAATGACTACGAGTATATCAAGGCCTCGGTCACCGTCAATCCCGGGGAAGGAAAGGAGAAGGTGACGCCGGATGCCTTCGTGCGCTCACTGGATCCGGTTGAGGTTGCTGTATTTGCTCTCGATGCTGACGGAGGACGCAGGATTCTGGCTGTCAGATGCGGCAACGAAAAGGCACTGGAGGAGGCGAGGGATACTGTCATAGACTTCAGCTATGGGAAATATCTTCCGGCAGTGCTGGGCGGAGTGTTCGCTCCGTCCTCCGGCGACAGCTGGTGTGTACTCGGAGACTGGGCATTCATGGGCGGCAGGGAGGACCTGACGGCCCTGCGGCAGTCCAGGGCGGCCGGTACTTTTTTCTCACTTGCGGACTATCTTTCCCAGACTCCGGCTTCGGGAGAGCTCAGGGAGCTGTCCTGCTTCTCGCTGATGGTCAATGCCGGGCGCTACGCCGATGCGGCGGCCTCATATTTCAAGGAACCGTATTCGGAGACAGTGCGCGGAGCCTTCGGAAAGAAAAATCTGGAACTGCTGTTCCTCAATACGTATAAGGCGGGTAATGATCTTGGTCTCAGGTTCTCCCTATATCAGGAGGACCTTACGGAGCTTCCTCAACCTTCCGGAGCAGGAGAGGGAACTGACGGGACCGTTGTGGAGGATATGCCGGTGACCGTGCCGGAAGGACCTTTCCCGGTGAAGAATTTTGTCGACGGTTCGCAGAACTGGCTGGAGCAGCTTGACAACTATGACCTGAGGCTCCTCGGAGCATCGCGCAATCCGGTGTGGACCGTGAAGTTCGATGCTCCCGTATGCGGAACTGTAAGACAGATAGACTATTTGAAAAACAACAAGCTGCAGATGCTTTTCGGAGCCGGAGACAAAGTCTGGCTTCTGGACCGTCTGGGCCGCAAGGTAGGCCGTTTCCCCATCTCCCTGGGCAAGGAGATCCTGCTGGGACCGGACGTGTACGATTTCAATGATGACAAGAACTACACCATGATGGTGCTGCATACGGACAATACCCTGTGTCAGTACGATATCGACGGGAAGCCCATTCCCGGCTGGAACCCCGTGACCCTCAGCGAGAGGATTATGTCTCTTCCCGAGCAGGTGAAGATAGGGGACAGGATATACTGGGCCGTGAGAACTTCCTATCAGGCCCTGCTGTATGACGTTCATGGCACGATATGTGCTGATTTCTCAAGGAAGAACAAACTTAGGAAAGACACTGAATTCGAGCCCGTCTCGTCCCACGAGGTGGCTGTTACCGCGGCCGACGGCCGGGAGCTGGTGCTGGACATCAGCGACGGCTCTTTCAGAAAAAGATAACAGGCATGATATTCAATATTCTCATTTTTATCATTCTCGGCGGGCTTCTGATGATTATAGCCCTGCCTCTTCTGCTGCTCAGGGCTTTCAAGAGCCGGGTCGGACGTCACTATACACGCAGGCAGAACCGGGAGGGAGAAGTGACTGTCTCCGGGCAGGATGCTGCTGCCGGCGAGAAGATCATCGGCGACAATATCGGAGAATATGTGGATTATGAGGAGGTTGATGACAGGAAAAAATAGGCAATATCCGGACTGATGAGCTCATTCAAAAGAATTTTATCCTACGCTAAGCCCTACAGCCGTTTCTGGCCGGGTTATCTGGCGTTCTCTATACTGTCGGTAATATTCGGCGTAGTCAATTATGCTCTTATCAAGCCTCTGCTGGAGGTGCTTTTCGATCCTGACGCTGTGGAGAAATTCTCCGCCATGCCCGAGTTCTCCCTGAGCGTGGATTATTTCTACGGAGTGTTTCAGTACTACCTGACCAGGATACTGGAGGCCAACGGAGTGCTCAGAGGACTGATGTTCGTATGTATTGTCCTGATCCTGACATCATTTCTCTCCAACCTCACCCGTTTTCTCTCGCAGAAGATTCTGGTCAACATGAAGACCTGCGTGATGAAGAACATCCGTACCGACCTTTTCAATAAAATCACCCGTCTCAACGTCGACTATTTCAAGCAGAACCGTACGGGTGACATCCTCTCGAGCGTCTCCAATGACGTCAATGAGGTGCAGAACAGTGTCGCCAGCAGTTTTCACATCCTCTTCAGGGAACCGTTGCTGATCATCGGCTTCCTCATAGGGCTGTTCTACATGTCGCCCAAGCTGACCCTGCTGACCCTTGTCACCCTGCCCATATCGGCCTTTGCCATAGGTGCGGTAACCCGCAGGCTCAAAAGCGGCGCAACCCGGACTCAGGCTCTTATGGGCCGTATCATAAGCCATTTCGAGGAAGCTATCTCGGGGACGAGGATAATCAAGGCCTTCAATGCCCAGAAATATGTGCGTGACCACTTCGACCGTACCAACGAGGAGCACAAGAGCGTCAGCCGTGCGATGTATACGCGCCAGGAGCTGGCGTCCCCGCTTTCCGAATTCCTCGGCATATCGGTTGCTGCGGCCGTGCTCTTCTACGGAGGTGTGCTGCAGATGAAGGGCGAGCTGGGCATGAGCCTTTCGGGCTTCATCGTCTACATCGCATTCTACTGGAGGGTCCTGGAGCCTTCGAAGGCCATTGCCTCGGCCTACTCCAACGTCCAGAAGGGCCTGGTGTCCGGCAACAGGATATTCGCCATCCTGGATGCCGAGCCTTCGATCCGCAAGGCAGACCATCCGGTGCATATAAGCGGTTTCAAGGAATCAATAGAATACCGTCACGTCTCCTTCAAGTATACCTCGGACTATGTCCTCAAGGACATAAACCTTACGATTCCCAAAGGGAAGATGGTGGCGGTCGTGGGACCGTCGGGAGCCGGAAAGTCGACTTTGGCCGACCTGCTGCCCAGATTCTATGACGTGACCGACGGGGGCATATTCATTGACGGCACGGATATCAGGCAGTATTATCCCAAGGAACTCATATCCCTGATGGGTATTGTTACCCAGGAGGCGATACTCTTCAACGACACCGTGCGCAACAACATCACCTTCGGTATGGAGAACGTCCCCGACGAGGATGTCGTCAGAGCTGCCCGGATAGCCAATGCGGACGAGTTCATTTCCCAGATGGAGCACGGATACGACACCAACATAGGCGACCGCGGAGGCAAGCTCTCCGGAGGGCAGAGGCAGAGAATCGCCATAGCCAGGGCCGTCCTCAAGAATCCTCCTATCCTCATCCTGGACGAGGCCACCTCCGCACTGGACACCGAGAGCGAGCGTCTGGTGCAGGATGCCCTTACCAGACTGATGGAAAACCGCACCTCCATAGTCATCGCGCACCGTCTCTCCACTATCCAGCATGCCGATGAGATCCTCGTGATGAAGGAGGGCCGCATAGTCGAGCGCGGCACCCATGCCTCTCTCCTGGCATCGGGCGGACTGTACTCCCATCTTTGCGATATGCAGACATTTAACTGAACCGGAAATACTAAAACCGAAATATGGAACAGCACAAGTCTCTTAACAAAATCATAGAAGCCAGTATCAGGAAGAACTGGGATTACCCGGCATTGTCGGACTACAACGGGGTCACCCTGTATTACAGGGATGTGGCGCGCAAGATAGAGAAGATACACATAATGCTGGAGATGTGCGGACTGCAGAGAGGGGACAAGATAGCCATCTGTTCCCGTAACCAGGCCAACTGGGCTGTGTCCTTTCTCGCGGCCCTGACCTATGGAGCGGTCCCTGTGCCTCTGCTGCATGAGTTCAAGAGCGGCAACATATACCACCTTGTCAATCATTCCGAGTCCAGGGTGTTCTTTGTCGGAGACATGGTGTGGGAAGGTCTCAATCAGGCGGAGATGCCGGGCCTTGACGCCATTATCCTGATGAATGATTTTTCCCTGCTCTATGCCGGGAATGACAGGATAACCGATACCAGGGAGCATCTCAACGAGCTGTTCGGCAAGAAGTATCCCAACCGCTTCGGCCCTGACTGCATCAACTACTATGAGGATTCCCCCGAGGAGCTGGCTATCATCAACTACACGTCCGGAACATCCGGGTTCTCCAAGGGAGTGATGCTGCCTTACCGCTCTCTCCTTTCCAACGTCCTCTTCGGTTTCGAGGTGCACGGCCATCTGTCCAACAAGTCCAACTGCGTGTCGATGCTGCCCACCGCCCATATGTACGGCATGATGTTCGAGTTTCTGGTAGAGTTCTGCTCAGGAAGTCACGTGCATTTCCTCACCCGTCTTCCGACCCCGAAGATCATCCTCGATGCCATGGGCTCAGTCAGACCCGATCTCATCGTCACCGTCCCCCTGGTCATCGAGAAGATATACAAGAAGAAGCTCGAGCCCATAATCAACCGCCGCGACATCCGTCTGCTGCTGCGTCTTCCCGTCATCGACGAGAAGATACTCAGGCGTATCAACCATCAGCTTGACGAGGCTTTCGGAGGTAAGTTCAAGGAGGTTATCATCGGCGGAGCCGCTTTCAACCGTGAGGCCGAGGCATTCTTCCGGAGGATAGGATTCCGCTTTACGGTGGGCTACGGTATGACGGAGTGCGGCCCCATCATCACATATGCTCCATGGGACAGAACCAAGCTCTATTCCTGCGGCAAGGCTGCGCCGAGGATGCAGGTGATGATAGATTCCGCGGATCCGGCGAATGTCCCCGGAGAGATTCTGGTCAAGGGAGACAATGTGTTCCTGGGCTACTACAAGAACGGGCAGGCTACTGCCGAGGCATTCACCGAGGACGGATGGTTCCGTACCGGAGACATGGGCGTAATCGACGCCGACGGTTTCCTCTTCATCAGGGGCCGCTGCAAGAGCATGATTCTCGGTCCTTCAGGCCAGAACATCTATCCCGAGGAGATAGAGGGCGAGATCAACAACATGCCCTATGTCATCGAGTCCCTGGTCGTCGAGGACGGCGGAGGCCTGCGTGCTCTGGTCTATCCCGACACTGAGATGGCCGAGGCCGACGGACTCTCGAAGGATGAGATGCTTGCCAGGATACAGCAGAATATCAAGGAAATGAACGCACATCAGCCCGGCTACTGCAAGGTGGGCGCGGTGGAGCTTTTCCCCGAGGAATTCGAGAAGACTCCCAAGAAGAGCATCAAGAGATATCTCTATCAGAGAACGAACAAATAGTTTATCACGACAGACAGTATGACCAAGCAAGAGCAGTTTGACCGCAGTTATCTGGAAATGGCGAGGGTCTGGGCCAAGAACTCCTACTGCACGCGCAGAAAGGTGGGCGCCCTGCTCGTCAAGGACCGGATGATCATATCGGACGGTTTCAACGGGACCCCGTCCGGTTTCGAGAATATCTGCGAGGATCCCGCGACAGGCAAGACCAAGCCCTACGTGCTGCATGCCGAGGCGAACGCCATAACCAAAGTGGCGAAGTCCGGCAACAACAGCGAGGGCGCCACACTATATGTCACCGACGCACCGTGTCTGGAATGCGCGAAACTCATAGTTCAGGCCGGAATAAAGCGGGTGGTGTACCTTATCGAATACAGTGTCAGAGACGGTATCGAGCTGCTGCGCAGGGCCGGCATCGAAGTCTGCAAATATGATCTGCCGTAGCCATGGCCGAACCTGACAATTACAGAATACTCAAGCTCGTTCTGTGGTCGCTGATAATGCTCCTGGCAGGGAGTATCATCACCAGGACGGTGGATTCCCGCAGGGAGGCTCCCGCTCTGCTGGAGACAGGTCACGGCTGGGACAAGGTGAGGCTGGTCCTGCAGCAGATAGAAAGCAATTATGTAGATTCGATAGACTACGGCAAGGTTACCGAGGAGATACTGCCTCTCATTCTGAGCGAGCTGGACCCGCATTCGGTCTACCTGCCGCCCAAGAACCTGCAGGAGGCAAATGAGGAACTGGAGGGCAATTTCGACGGCATCGGAGTGACATTCAACCTCCCTGAGGACACTGCGATAGTCATCAGCGTGATAGCCGGAGGACCCTCGGAGCGGGCCGGCCTGATGTCCGGAGACCGCATCATCACCGTGGACGGACGCAACGTCGCCGGAGTCAGGGTCAACCAGGACTCGCTGGTGTCAATGCTCAAGGGACCGTCCGGCTCGAAAGTAAGCCTGGGCATCATGAGGGACGGAGGAATGGTGGATTTCGACGTGGTGCGCGACAAGATACCTGTCAAGAGTATAGACGTGGCATACATGATAGACGATACGACAGGCTACATGAAGCTCTCCAAGTTCACCCGCACCAGCTATGATGAATTCGTTGCGGCTCTACCCGGCCTGCAGGATGCCGGGATGAAAAGGCTGATTTTCGATATCAGGGACAATACCGGAGGCTATCTGGACCAGGCCCTGCTGCTGTCCAACGAGTTTCTGCCCGGAGGAAGTCTCATCGTGTATATGGAGGGCGCTCACCGAGACAGGCAGAATTTCTATGCCGACGGTACCGGGAAATGCCAGGACATCCGGCTCTCGGTGCTGGTCAACGAGAACAGCGCCTCTTCCAGCGAGATTTTCGCCGGTGCCATGCAGGACAATGACCGCGGGACTGTCTACGGTCGTAGGACCTACGGCAAGGGACTGGTGCAGGAGCAGATATACTTTACGGATCTTTCCGGAATCCGCCTGACAGTGGCCCGTTTCTACACCGCCACCGGGCGTTGTATCCAGAAACCCTACACCCCGGGGGATGAGCTGGGCTATGTCTATGACATTTACGAGAGATATGAGCACGGCGAGATGACCAATGCCGACAGCATCGTCCGGAATGACTCTCTCCGCTATGTCACTCCCAAGGGCAAGGTGGTCTACGGCGGAGGCGGCATCATACCCGATGTCTTCGTTCCAGTCGATACCGTCGGGGTGACGGACCTGCTGGTGAATATCAACCGTCAGGCTCTGACTGTGAAGTACTCTGCGGAAGTGGCCGACCGCTACCGGGCCGAGCTTCGGGATGCCGGGACTCTGGATGAGCTCAACCGCCTGCTGGACAGCATGAATCTTGAGGACGGCTTCCTTTCATACATCTCCGGTCGCGGTGTGTCCGTAGATTCCCGCCAGTGGGAGATTTCCGGAGATATCATCATGGTTCAGCTCAGGGCTCTGGTCGGAAGGTATTCTCCTCTGGATGACAGAGCGTTTTATCCGATTATCGCAGAAATTGACAATGTCATACAGGCGGCGGTGAAGTAATTTTTTCACATTCCGTATACAAGTTCAGGAAAAAATACTATCTTTGCACTCCCGTTTGAGGGAAAGTGTCTGCCCGGATGGTGAAATTGGTAGACACGCTAGTTTCAGGGACTAGTGGCCGCAAGGCTGTGCAGGTTCGAGTCCTGTTCCGGGCACTTAACGAAGGCAGATGAGAATCTGCCTTTTTTAATTCCTACTGCAATGAAAGTGCTTATTATCGACGATGAGCGGAGCATCCGCAACACACTCAAGGAGATACTTGAGTTCGAGGGACATCAGATAACACTGGCGGAGGACGGGACTTCCGGTCTGGAGGCCGCTGCCGCAAACCGTTTCGACGTTATATTCTGTGATATCAAGATGCCGGGGATGGACGGAGTCGAAGTTCTCGACAAGCTCGTCGAGAACGGCAACGATACACCGGTGGTGATGATTTCAGGACACGGATCCATAGATACGGCCGTGGAGTGTATCAAGAAGGGTGCTTTCGATTTCATCCAGAAGCCGCTGGACCTCAACAGGATCCTGATAACCTTGAAAAATGCCACTGACAAGGGCTCTCTGGTGCGTGAGACCAAGATTCTCAAGAAGAAGGTAGGAGGAGTGCAGGAGATTATCGGCGAGTCGCCGGCGATAGTCCGCATCAAGAACATGATAGACCGTGTCGCCCCCACGGATGCGAGGGTGCTCATCACCGGATCCAACGGTACAGGCAAGGAACTGGTGGCAAGATGGCTGCATGAGAAAAGCGACCGCGCGTCAATGCCCTTTGTCGAGGTCAACTGCGCGGCCATCCCCGGTGAGCTTATAGAAAGCGAGCTCTTCGGTCATGAGAAAGGTGCGTTTACGGGGGCCCAGAAACAGCACAAGGGTAAGTTTGAGCAGGCTGACGGCGGAACCCTCTTCCTGGACGAGATAGGCGATATGTCCCTTGCGGCCCAGGCCAAGGTACTCCGCGTACTGCAGGAGAACAAGCTTACAAAGGTCGGTGGAGACAAGGATATAACGGTGAACGTCCGGGTGATAGCCGCTACCAATAAGAACCTGAAGGAGGAGATCGAGAAGGGAACTTTCCGCGAGGACCTCTACCACCGTATCAGCGTTATCGTCATCCGTGTGCCTTCGCTTGCCGAGAGGAGGGAGGATATCCCCATGCTCATCGGGCATTTTATCAAGCAGATATGCCAGGATTCCGGCAAGCCGGTCAAGGAAATCGACGCGGATGCCGTAGAGGAGCTGTGCAGTCATGCGTGGAGCGGCAACATCCGTGAGCTGCGCAATGTCGTCGAGCGCCTGCTGATTCTTTCCAATGCGCGCATCACCAAGGACGATGTGATGATGTTCGCCCTTCCCAACTGACACTGACGCAACTGAGCGTTTTCAGGTGACGTCTTCGCTGATTCTGCTGTATGTCGGCAGCTCGACGGTAAAGTCGGCCCCTCCCAGCTCCTTGGACTGGGTATAGTAAATGTCGCCGTGGCTCTGTGTGACTATGCTCTTGCAGATGGCCAGACCGAGACCCGAGCCTTTTGTCTTGGTCGTGAAGTTGGGGCTGAAGAGTTTTTTCAGATTCTCCTCTGAGACGCCGCTTCCGTTGTCCTCGACATCTATACGGTAGCGGCCCGGAGTCATTTTGAGAGTGATGTGTATGACTCCCCTCTCCTTGGTTTCCACTGCCTGTATCGCATTGGTTATCAGATTGACAAAAGTTCTTGTAATCTGCTCTTTCCTTGTAAGTACCACCGCTCTGTCGACGTGGTGACGGAAAACCAGTTCTATGTTGTCCCTGTTGTCGAAGAGGATTTTCTGCTCCGAGAGAATCTCCACCAGGTCGACTTCGGTCTCCTCCTCCCT
Source organism: Candidatus Coprenecus merdigallinarum (assembly GCA_018712545.1). Lineage (GTDB taxonomy): Bacteria > Bacteroidota > Bacteroidia > Bacteroidales > UBA932 > Coprenecus > Coprenecus merdigallinarum. Next base: position 30,208 of record DVGV01000078.1, read on the forward strand.
GTACAGTTTCGCGAAACTCGAGAATTCGCTGGCCGTATTGGACAGTATGTCTATCTGCTCGATGAGGGAGGACGACAGGGACTCGAACTTGTCCTGCCAGTCGGGGCAGCCCTGCTTTTTCATGCGTACGAGGTGCTGGATGCTCAGCTTCATGGGTGTAAGCGGATTCTTGATCTCATGGGCTATCTGACGGGCCATCTCGCTCCATGCCTTTTCCCTTGCGCTCTGGGCCAGCTCCTTGGTCTTGCGGTCGAGGTCGTCAATCATCTGGTTGTAGGTCCTTACCAGCAGGCCCAGCTCGTCGTCGCCCTTGTAGTTGATGTACCCGGCCTTGTGGGAGATATCCATGGCCTGCATGTTGCGGCTGATTTCCTTGAGGGGCCTGGTGATGGAGTTGGACATAGTGATACCGAAAAAGAGTGCAATGATGATCAGCAGCAGGTAGAGGTTGACGATGGCCGCGATGATAGGAGTCGCGTCATACTCGAAGTTGTTGTCGTTGATGAAGAAAGGGATGTTGGCTATTGCCAGCAGCACTCCGTTCTCATTGTAGATGGGGGTGTACAGGGAGTAGTAGTTCAGGGTCGAGATGCTCTCTTCCTGAATTACCTGCATCCGCCTGTTGTACACCAGGGCCTCGTAAGCTTCCGGATTCATGCGGGAACTGGCCAGATATTCGTTGAATACCTCCGGCTTGGTGGTGCGGATCAGCCTTCCTTCGGGGTCGAAGAGGTTGATGTCCACCTGGGAGCTCTGGGAGACGGCGTCCATGGCGCTGAACACTTCTACTGTATTCAGCTGGCCGTAGTTCTCTGTAGTGCGCGTCATCTTGTTCAGGGTGCCCTGTACTGACAGCAGGGTCTCCTCCATCATCATGTTGTTGTTGCCGTTGACATATCTTATGATGAGGATTATACTGCCTATAGCCATGATAATCAGTGCACCCACCATCGAGATGGTGAGCAGGACCGTCATCTTCATCCGGAACGACCGCTTCGGCCTGAACAGCGATTCTCTGTGCCGTTTGCGGAAGAGTCTGGGAAGCGCTATCAGTATCAGCCCGAATACCAGGAGTACGTAGGAGAACGAGATCATCGACGGGATGAGGCCCCTGGCCGGACGGCTGACAGCGATAACCTTGGTCCCGGGCAGTTTGTTTACGAACAGGACAGTCTCCTCGAGGAAGTAGTGGGAGAATCCCTCCTCGTAGCTGTACGCATTGATCGATACGGGAAAGTTGTATCTGCCCTGGTGGCTGGTGATCCTGCCGTTGTGGTACTTGGCCATGGAGTAGGGGTAGCGGACGGTGTTGGCCGCGGGATTGATGTTATCCAGCAGGGACGAGGGATAGCCTACGTTGTCGGAGCTGGTCTTGGAGTCGATTTCCAGATACAGGTCGTAGCGCATGTCTCCGCGGATGATGCTGAACGCGCCCAGGTAGCTGATGCTGTTCTTGAAATAGTCCAGATAGTAGAAGGCCGAGTTGTCGGACAGCCTCACTCCGTAATTGTCGATGATGTCCTTGTAGTACAGGAAGCAGTTGACAGGTCCTGAGTAGTCTTCCGTGAGTATGTTCTGATACCGGTTGCAGACTGCCAGGCGGATGTTGTATTCCGGCAGGATGTTGAAGAAGTACCTTTCGGCAAGTCTGTTGAGTATGATGTTCTCGTAATCCGGATTGCCGGTCAGCCGCCGCACCAGTGGATCTGCGGCAATGCTCTTCTCGATGGCCTGCAGCTGCATTTCCAGTGACAGGTCCCTCTCGATGGCCAGCCGTCCGGTGAGCATCCGTATGTTCTCGCATTCTTTCTGGAAGCTGAAAACCCCCACGCACGCCGTGATGTATATCGAGGATGCCAGCACGTATCCCAGAGTCAGCCGTTTGGAGTGCCTTTTGCGCCTGCGTCTGTAATGGCTGCTGGCTAGGGGGATGAAGATGTTGAGCAGCAGGAGCATGGCCAGGAAGAGCAGGCCGTAGGTCAGGAACGTGACTATGGTGTACAGGGATATGTTGTTGATCTGGAATAGGTCGAAGTTAATGCTGGAGTTGAGGATGAGGGACCTGACGGAGATGTGGATGTATACGGCTATAGCTGCGACGGCCAGGCCTATGGAAGCGGTCTTTATGTTGCGGGCAGCCTTGTTTTCGGTGTTGCGGATGTCCTTGATGATGGGCTTTCTGGAGCTGTATACGGCTATGCAGTACAGCAGGATGAAGACGTGAAAGACAATCAGTGCCCCGAAGGAATTGAAATTGCCGTCGGCGTAGAGCATCGGCGAGAAGAAGCGTGAGTCTGCCGGGATGTCCCTTATCATCATGAAGGAGCACAGCTGCATGACGAAGATGCCTCCGAGGGTGAAGTACAGGGATACGATGCTCTTGTATCGGGTGTGGAACGAGAGGATGGCCATCAGGGCCAGTACCAGGGCGGCCCACCTCATGCCTGAGGACTGGTGGTCGCTTTCTGTCAGGGACTCCCTGCGGAGCAGCGAGAATGCCGGGGTGCCGTCGGAGGTGCAGACCACGTTTACATCGTCAATGTACACCGGAGCCGTGACGTAGGAGCTGTTGAGGCCTATGCGGCGGTTGACGGAGTTGTGCAGGACGGTGTTCTCGGAGGAATACTGCACCATGACCTCTATCGCACCTATGACAGTCATGTCGCCCTGCCTGAACACTTTTGCTATGTACCACGAATGCCCCAGGTTGACATACTGCACCGGCTCGCTTAGGAATGCCAGGGGTAGGTTGAATATGTTGCGGTTGCGGAGATCATGGATGCGGTACCAGAAGGAGGCGGTTGTGCTGATGTCGTCGTTGCTTATGGGGAAGGTGTTGACCCAGCTCTGCAGCTCTCCGTCCACATACCGGTACAGCACCATGTCTTCGGGGAAATCCTCGAAGCCGAGCCATTCGTCACGGGGTGTGCTGAAGGCCCTGTCCACGTACTTCTGCAGGACGTTCTCCCTTTTGTGAAGCATATTCTCTACCTTGGCGGTCCTCCTGCCCGGAGAGGTGGTGGACAAGTGGAAGAAGGACAGCAGGAAACAGCACAGGGCGAGGAACCAGAATATGGAAATCCGGTTCCGGGACAGAGTCAGCTTTATTTTCCTCAGCAGTGTGTTCATGTGCACGCAGTGCTATTCGTTGTGGTACGGTTCGCCCTTTATTATGGTCATGGCCCGGTACAGCTGCTCCTCGAAGAAGAGACGTATGATCTGATGAGAGAAAGTCATGTCCGACAGCGACAGCATTTCCGTTGCGGCCTCCCTTACTTTTGGGGAGAATCCGTAGGCGCCTCCTATTATGAACACCAGGCTCCTGCAGCCGGAGTCCATCAGCTTCCCCAGTCTCGCGGCCCATGCCGTGGACGTGTACCTCTCACCCTTCTCGTCGAGCAGGACCACGCGGTCCCCTTCTTTCAGCTTCTTGAGTATGAGCCCGCCTTCCTTTTCCTTGATTTCTGCGGGAGACAGGGAGGCCGTGCCGGAAAGCGCCGGTATCTCGATTCTGGAGAATCCGATGTACCGGCCCAGGCGCTTTTCGTACATGGCCATGCCTTCCTTGACGAAGTCGAAGGAGGTCTTGCCCACTGTTATCAGGGTGATTTTCATGTTTATGTCCTAATTCCCATACAAAAGTAGCAAAATTTGCACCATAATTGGCCTGAATTTTGCTATTGTGTGAACAAAAAAGGAATAAATTGATGAACAGGTTGGTTTTAATACTTGGACTTCTGTCTTTTCTTCCGATGCGGGCCATGTCCCAGAACGTGGTCAAAGCCGGTGTCGAGAAGGATGAGAGCAGCGTATTTGTTCCTATTGCCAAATATCTGCAAAGAGGTGATGCAGAGTGTCTTGCAGCATGGTTTGCGGATAACCTTCAAGTCAATGTGATGGGCACCGTCTCCAACTGCAGCCGCTCGCAGGCCCGTCAGATTATCCGCAATTTCTTTACTAACTATACACCCCGCAACTTCGACATAGTCTATAAGAGCGGCACCTATCCCATGGAATATGCTGTGGGAAACCTGGACAGCGGCGGCAATATCTTCACGGTCACGATTCTGGTCAAGACCAACGATGCCGGTAACTATATCGAGCAGCTCAAAATCGAAAAACAGTAAACGCATCATAGCGGGCAAACTGCTGCGTTGTCTGCGGTATCGCGGCTTGCATTTTACCTGCTCTGAAGCGTTTACTACGATAGGTACGCTGTACCGCAACGGCAGGAAAACACGGGAAATGCTGCCGTTGTGGAAGAGGTTACGCGCCGGCTATTTTTGGCGCATGAAGATACGGATGGGACAGCCGGTGAAGTCGAAGTGCGAGCGCAGCTTATTCTCCAGATATCTCTTGTAAGGTGCCCCGATGTACTGCGGCAGATTGCAGAAGAAGGCAAATGAGGGACAGGGCGTAGGCAGCTGTGTGACGTACTTGATCTTGATGAACTTGCCCTTGGTCGAGGGGGGAGGATAGTTCTCGATCTCCTCGAGCATGACCTCGTTGAGGGTGGAGGTGGGTATCTTCCTGGAGTAGCTGGACCAGACCTTGGCAGTGGCGTCCAGCACGTCGAGGATTCTCTGTTTCTTGATTACCGACGTGAATATGACCGGGATGTCGCTGAAGGGGGCGAGCCGCTTGCGGATGGACTCGGCGTATTCCTTCATGGTGTTGCCCGTCTTGTTCTCTATGAGGTCCCACTTGTTGACGGCCACTACGCAGCCCTTGCTGTTCTTGAGGATGAGGTTGAAGATGGCCATATCCTGGGCTTCGACTCCGTACTGGGCGTCGATCATCAGGATGCAGACGTCCGAGTGCTCGATGGCGCGGATGGCCCTCATCACGGAGTAGAACTCCAGGTCCTCGCTGACCTTGGTCTTCTTGCGGAGGCCGGCGGTGTCGACGAGGATGAACTCGTGGCCGAACTTGTTGTAGTACGACTCCACTGCATCGCGGGTGGTGCCGGCCACAGGGGTGACGATGTTGCGCTCCTCCCCGAGGAAGGCATTGGTGATGGATGACTTGCCGGCGTTGGGCCGGCCTACGATGGCGATGCGGGGAACTCCGGCGTGCGGGTCTTCCACGGCCTTGTCGGCCGGGAGCATGGAGACGAGCTTGTCCAGCATGTCCCCGGTGCCGCTGCCGTTGGCCGAGGAGATGTCCCAGGGATCGCCCAGCCCCAGGGAGTAGAACTGATATGAGTCGAAGCGTTTCTCGGCGTTGTCCACCTTGTTGACCACCAGCAGGACGGGCTTGGCGCTGCGGCGCAGGATGTCGGCTATCTCCTCGTCGAAGTCGGTGATGCCGGTGCCCACTTCCACCAGGAAGAGAATTACGTCGGCCTCCTCGATGGCGATCATCACCTGCTTGCGGATCTCCTCCTCGAAGACGTCCTCCGAGTTGGAGGTATATCCGCCGGTATCCACTACCGAGAAGGTGGTGCCGCACCACTCGCACTGACCGTAATGGCGGTCGCGGGTGACTCCGGCCGTCTCGTCGACGATGGCCTGGCGCATGCCTACAAGGCGGTTGAAAAGGGTCGATTTACCTACGTTGGGTCGTCCTACTATGGCTACTAAACTCATACTCTTTCTTGTTCTATTTCTTCTGTTCTGCAGGATGGTGGTCGCAGCTGCCCAGGGCGTTGAGGCCGCAGTCCGAGCAGGATGCCCCGTCGCAGGAGGCGGCGCCTCCCCGCTTGGGCCCCCAGAGCTTCATCTCCTCCTCCTTGGCGCAGATGATGCCCCGCTTGCGGAGCTCCTTGCTGTGCCCTATCTCACTGTCGGGGAAGGGCTTCTTCCGGAAGATGATGTTGAAGCACATGATGAAGACCGCGAGGCCTACGAAGATGATTGCTGCGATTAGAATTTCCATTGTACCTATTATTATTTATTCCGCCGGCTCGACCCATTTGCTCCTGTCCAGGAGAGGGGCGGTGCTCAGCCGTATCATGGGGGCCAGCTGGTGGACCTTGAAGGCCGCGGCCTTGCGGAGCCGGATGATTCTGTCCACGAGCCCCTTGTCCACGCCTTCCTGCAAAATCTGTTCCGCGCTGCAGCCGCCCTCGTTGAGGCGGTAGAGTACGGGGTCGAGGACGTCGTAGGGCGGGAGGGAGTCGGTGTCCTTCTGGCCTTCCTTCAGCTCGGCCGAGGGGGCCTTGGTGATGGTCGAGGAGGGGATGACCTCGCCGTTGCGGTTGATCCAGGCGGCCATCTCGTAGACCTCGGTCTTGTAGAGGTCGGCGATGACCATCAGGGCGCCGCAGAGGTCGCCGTAGAGGGTGCCGTAGCCCATCGAGAGCTCGCTCTTGTTGGTGGTGTTCAGGAGCAGAGCCCTGTGCCGGTTGGAGTAAATCATCAGGATGGTGCCGCGGATGCGGGCCTGGAGATTCTCCTGGGTGGTGTCCCAGTGGAAGTCCCCCTCGAAGAGAGGCTCGGTCTCCTTCATGAACCGGTCGTAGACGGCGCTGATGGGGACGATGTGGTATTTTATTCCGAGATTGTCGGCCAGGGTCACCGCGTCATTGACGGAGTGGACGGTGGACCAGGAGGAGGGCATGAGGATGCCTGTGACATTGTCCTTGCCCAATGCCTCCACCGCCAGTGCCGCCACTACCGCGGAGTCCAGACCTCCGGACAGGCCCAGTACGGCCCGGGACATTCCCGCCTGAGCGAAAAAGTCCCGGATGGTGCGGATGATGCGGCTGTGTACGTCCCCGATGTTAGAACCCGAATGCATCGCTGATGGATTTGTAGTTGTAAATACGGTCGATAACCTCTGCGAACATGTCTGCAACGGAGAGGACGGTGAATTTCGAGAGGTCGGTGCCTGCGGGGGCTCTTAGGGGTATGGTGTCGGTTACGACCACCTCCTGGAGGGCGGACTTGTTGATACGCTCGTAGGCCTGACCGGAGAATACCGGGTGGGTGGCCATGGCCCTTACGCTGAGGGCACCCTTCTCCATGAGCATGTCGGCGGCCTTGGTGATGGTGCCGGCGGTGTCGATCATGTCGTCGATGATGACTATGTTGCGGCCCTCCACGTCTCCGATGGCGGTCATGGATCCTACAACGTTGGGACGCTCACGCGACTTGTGGCAGATGATCATGGGGCAGCCCAGCACGCGGGAGTAGGCGTTGGCTCTCTTGGCGCCTCCCATGTCGGGAGCTGCTATCGAGAGGTTGTCCAGCTGCATGTCGCGCAGGTAGGGCAGGAAAATGGTGCTGGCGTATATGTGGTCTACCGGGAAATCGAAGAAACCCTGGATCTGGTCGGCGTGCAGGTCGGTGGTGATGACCCTGTCGCAGCCGGCGGCGACGAGAAGGTTTGCGACAAGCTTGGCTCCGATGGATACTCTGGGACGGTCCTTGCGGTCCTGACGGGCCCATCCGAAGTAGGGAATGACGGCGATGACCTTGTAGGCCGATGCGCGTCGGGCGGCATCGATCATGAGCAGGAGCTCGAAGAGGTTGTCCAGGGGAGGGAAGGTGGACTGCACGATGAAGGTGGTGGTTCCGCGGACGGATTCGTTGAAGGCGGGCTGGAACTCGCCGTCACTGAAGTCAGTGACTATGGAGTCTCCGAGGTCGAGGCCGAGGGACTTTGCTATTTTCTCGGCCAGATAGCGTGATCCTCTGCAGGAGAAGATCTTGATTCCATGGGTGTGGGTTGTGGTGTGGTTCATATGGTCAGTGTTTTATCGTTGGTCTTCAGTTGTTTCTGCCGTTGCTCCCCTCAGGTCGGCGTCTATGACGTCGAGGATGGCTTCCTTGCCGATGCGTTTCTCGGATGAGGCGGGAATGACGGTCACCTCAGGCTGTATGGCGCCGATGGTGCGGGTCATGTAGGCCAGGCTGCGGTCCAGGGCTGATCTGGAGAGCTTGTCGCACTTGGTCAGGATGACGGTGAAGGGGATGCCGGCTCCTGCCACGGCGGTGATGAAGCTGCGGTCTATCTCCTGCAGCTCGTGCCTGGAGTCCAGCAGGATGAACAGCCGTGCGAGCTCTTCCGACCGGCTGACATAGTTCTCGATCATGGCTTTCAGGGTAGCCTGCGCCTTTTTGGATGCCTTGGCAAATCCGTAGCCTGGAAGGTCTACCAGATACCACTTGTTGTTGATCAGGAAATGGTTGACCAGTATCGTCTTCCCAGGCATGGACGATGTCTTGGCCAGGTCCTTGCGGCCGCACAGCATATTGATGAGCGAGGACTTGCCCACATTGGACCGTCCGATGAAGGCGTACTCGGGCGCTCTCAGCTTAGGTTTCTGAGTCACGTTGGTGCTGCTTCCCTGGAATATGGCCGTCTTGATTATCATACCTTATTCAAAACGACAAAAGTAGCAAATTTTCCATACCGTGCCAAGTCTTTTTCGACTGGCAGTGTTCTGCCCGGCTCAGGATCTCCTTTTGTCTTTTTTCGAAAGTCTGTCAAACATTGCCTTGAAAGTAGCGGCGGAGTGAAATCCTGGAGAAAAAAAGAATGTGTAGCCTTCAATCTGTATTTCATGGATATTGTACTTGGCAAGCTGAGAAATGAAATACTGGCTACGTGTAAGCATGTCCATGGTGGACAGGTCCTTGTAGTTGCTGCTGGTGACATCCATGCAGTTTATCGCAATTCCGAATCTGCCTTCATCAGTTGTTGTGGCGACAAATGAATCTATTTCAAACAGTGTCATCGGAGCCAAGAATGTCTCGCCGTTATTCAGAGTAATGGTTGATGACGGTATGAGCAGAGTACTGTCCGCCTGCTGAACTATCATGTCCCGCAGCATCCTCTCCGGGGAGTCTGCGGAGGGATGGTGCATATAAAACCATATCCAGCGATTGCCGTTAATTCTGTCAATACTGACACTAAGGAGTGTCGAGCCGTTAGGATTGATGGTCCTATAATGGAAATCATTCATTGCGCATAGGTACGCTATGTCGCTATCTTGAGTTTTGAATTT
>DVGV01000079.1 GCA_018712545.1 Candidatus Coprenecus merdigallinarum
AAGCCGGAAAATACGGCATCCACATCCCCGCCGGCCAGTGGCATTCGGTGGAGGTCATCGATCCGTCTGTCATCCTGGAGGTGAAGGACGGCCCCTACATGCCTCTTCAGCCTGAGGATACCCTTGACTGACCGCTCATTATCAGTTTATTCATCCGGCCACTCTTTCATCAAAGACCTTAAAATCATCTTCATGACTTTTAAGGCCGTTGTGACAGAATAGCCTGGAGATATTGCACGAGTCCCTCAATGAGTGATGTTTTTCGAAAAAAACGTCACTCATTGAGGGATTTTTATTTTCCGCAGGGATGATTACTTTGCTTGATAAATCATCAGGACCGCTCCAGCGGCGCAAGTATGCTCCTGTTGGCGCTGTCGATGAGCGACTCGTCGAGGGCGGCCAGGTAGATGCGCGTGGTACGCTCGGAGGTATGGCCCATGCCGGAGCTGATGACGGCGATGGGGGTGTTGCGGTTGCGGGCGGCAGTGGCCCAGGAGTGACGGGCCACATGGGAGGACAGGGGGGGGTCGAGGTTCAGAAGGCAGCTCAGACGCTTGAGCTTTCGGTTGTAGTATCCGAGTGCTGTCTGATACTCTGAGTAGGCTGTCCGGACGTCCTGGGAGCGGATGACGGGGAATACATACGGGGAGTCCTGCCGGTTCCGGCCGTATTTCTTAAGGATGTTCCCGATGCAGGTCTCGATGCGGATACGGAGCTTCTGCCCGGTCTTCCGGCGGCGGTATACTATGCTTCCGCCGCGTATATCCTCACGGCGCAGGAACACCATGTCGATGAAAGCCATTCCCCTGGTGCAGTAACTGAACAGGAACATGTCGCGGGCCAGGTCCAGTGCCGGGGCGCAGCTGAGGTCAAGCTCCTTCAGCCTCAGCATTACTGACTCGTCTACGGCCCTCTTGCTGGTGCGGTCAGTTCCTGTGTATACGTTGCTGAACGGATTGCCCTGGGGCACCAGCCCGTCCTTGACGGCCTTGTTGTAGACCGACCTGAGATTGCGCATGTAGAATGAGACGGTGTTGCGTGTGAGCGATTTGCCGTAAAGCCATTCTGCGTAGCCGCGCAACAGGCCGCAGGTCCACTCCGACAGAGGTATGTCCTTCCCTTGCAGATACTTTGCAAAGCTGGTCAGGCTCCTGCGGCGATTACGGGCAGTCCCGTATTTTCCCCTGCTGACCAGCTCCTGGATGTCTTCTTCTATGTATTTCAGCGAATTTACGCGTGAGCATCCGCTGCGGAACCGCTCTACTACATCGCCGAGGCTGTAGTCCTTGCCTGATGTCTCGAGGCTCTCAGTGATGCTGTGCAGGAGCTGTATGTTGCGCTCGATGGTTTCCTGATACCCGTCGACTGTCCCTGCGGTGTCGCCGGAGCGTACGGGACGCCCCTCGGTTCCAGTCCATTGTCCGGGGTAGATGTGGATGCCTGCGGAGACGGATCTGGATCTTCCTTTGTGGCAGAGTTGATAGTAAAGTGTTCCAGGTCTGCCTTCTACGGTGGAGGCTCTGAATTTTAATCTGATGGTGGTCATAGTAATTTGTAATTAAATTATCACGAATTTTATCAATGTTTAACAAAACGTATTATCTTTGTGTGGTTGTATAAGCAAAACACAGAGAGAATGCCTACAAAGAATTTTGCTCTTATAGGTGTCGGAGGCTATATCGCCCCGCGGCATCTCAGAGCGATAAAGGATACAGGAAATACCTTACAGGCGGCTTACGACCGCTTCGACAGTGTCGGGATCATGGACAGTTTCTTCCCCGACGCTGCTTTTTTTACTGAACAGGAGCTCTTCGACCGTCACTGCACCAAGCTCAAGGGCACTGACCGTCAGATCGAGATACTGTCGGTCTGCACCCCCAACTATCTGCACGACGCCCACATGCGCTACGGCCTCAGGCTCGGCGCCGACGTCATCTGCGAGAAGCCGGCGGTGCTCAATCCCCACAACATCGACGCTATCATGAAGATAGAGCAGGAGACCGGCCACAAGGCCTACAACATCCTCCAGCTCCGTCTCCACGACTCGATCGTGGCCCTGAAGAAGAAGATAGACGAGGGTCCCGCGGACAAGATCTACGATGTGGACCTGACCTACATCACCTCCCGCGGCAACTGGTACTACGCCTCCTGGAAGGGCGACGAGCACAAGAGCGGGGGAGTGGCTACGAACATCGGCGTGCATTTCTACGACATGCTCCAGTGGATATTCGGTCCGGTGAGCGAGAATATCGTGCACGTCAAGAGCCACGACCGGGTGGCCGGCTACCTCGGCCTGAAGAAGGCCCGTGTGCGCTACTTCCTGAGCATCAACGCGGACAATCTGCCGGAGAATGCAGTCCAGGGCGAGAAGCGCACCTACCGCACGATCATGATCGACGGGGAGGAGTTCGAGTTCAGCGCCGGCTTCACCGAGCTCCACACCCGCAGCTACGAGAAGATACTCGCTGGCGAGGGCTTCCGCATCAGCGAGGCCCGTCCATGCATCGAGATAGTCAGTCAGATACGCACGGCCGTGCCCGTCGGTCTCAAGGGCGATTACCATCCCCTTGCGAAGCTGCCCCTGGCACCTCATCCCTTCGGCTGGTAAAATGATGGAGGACGCAATGCAGGAACAGCAGAAGATACAGATGGTCGACCTTCACGGTCAGTACATGAGGATCAAGGCTGAGGTCGACGCAGCTATAGCGGAGGTCATCGACAGCTCGGCGTTCATCAACGGTCCGGCGGTAGGCCGTTTCGCCTCGGCCCTGGCGCAATATACCGGAGCCGCCCACGTCATCCCCTGCGGCAACGGCACGGATGCCCTCCAGATAGCCCTCATGGCCCTCGGCCTGAAATCGGGCGACGAGGTCATCGTTCCGGCATTTACTTACGTGGCGTCGGCGGAGGTCATTGCCCTTTTAGGGCTCAGGCCGGTATTAGTGGATGTGGACAGGGAGACCTTCAATACGGATATCCGCTTCATAGAGAGGGCTCTGACTTCCCGGACGCGGGCCGTCATCCCCGTCCATCTCTTCGGGCAGAGCTGCGACATGGCCCCGATACTGGAATTTGCCGCCGCCCACGGCCTGTATGTCGTCGAGGACAATGCCCAGTCCCTCGGAGCCGTCTACACCTTCCCTGACGGCCGCCGCAGGCATACCGGCACCCTCGGGCACATCGGCTGCACCTCATTTTTCCCTTCTAAGAACCTCGGCTGCTACGGAGACGGCGGCGCCCTTTTCACGGACGACCCTGAGCTGGCGGAGCGCATCCGCATGACCGCCAATCACGGGCAGCGGGTCAAGTACCATCACGACGTGGTGGGCTGCAACTCCCGCCTCGACACCATGCAGGCCGCTGTCCTGGAGGTCAAGCTGCGGCATCTCGATGAGTATTGTGCCGCGCGTGGGGAGGCTGCCGACCGCTACCGGGCATTGCTCCGGGATGTGGAGGGCATAGAGCTGCCTGCCGAGGCGTCTTACAGCACCCATGTCTACCACCAGTTTACCCTGAAGGTCGCCGGCGGGGGGAGGGATGCACTGAAGGAGCACCTGGCCTCCCGCGGGATACCGTCGATGATATATTATCCGCTGCCGCTGCATCATCAGCTGGCCTACCGTCAGGAGGGGCTGTCCCTTCCCGCTGCGGAGGATTTGGCGCAGAGCGTATTGTCCCTGCCGATGCATACGGAGCTGACGGCCGGGGTGCAGGAGAGGATAGCGGAGGCAGTGAAGGATTTTTTCAGGAAATAGGACAATGGAAGAGAAAGGATATTTCGCACATGAGACGGCGGTCATCGACCCCGGATGCACGATAGGAGAGGGGTGCCGTATATGGCATTTTTCCCATATCATGACGGGGGCGGTGCTCGGGCCGGGCTGCAATATAGGGCAGAACGTGGTCATCTCCCCGGAGGTGGTCCTCGGCCGCAATGTCAAGGTGCAGAACAATGTATCGGTCTATACCGGAGTGACCTGCGGGGACGATGTGTTCCTCGGGCCCTCCTGCGTCTTCACCAATGTGGTCAATCCCCGCAGCGCGGTCAACCGCCGGGGGGAGTATCTCCGCACGCATGTGGGGCAGGGGGCTACGATAGGGGCCAATGCCACGGTGGTCTGCGGCCACGACATCGGCGAGTGGGCCTTCATAGGCGCGGGGGCGGTGGTGACGAAGGACGTGCCTCCGTACGCTCTGGTGGTGGGCAATCCCTCGCGGCAGGTGGGATGGATGAGCCGGGCCGGCTATCGCCTGGAGTTCGGGCCTGACGGGACGGCTGTGTGCCCGGGAACCGGTGAAAAGTACAGGCTTCAGGACGGCCGCGTGAGTGTGGTGGAATAGAAATTGAACGATAACCTTTATAAACAGATAATTAATCTCAACCAACAAAAAAGTATGAAGAAAACCATTTTAACCCTGATTCTGACGGCAGCACTCCTGCCTTTCGCCGCTTCGGCGCAGAATGTCAAGTTCGAGGAGTACGACCTCGACAACGGTCTGCATGTGATTCTCTCGCAGAACCACAAGACCCCCAATGTCGTAATCTCCGTGATGTATCACGTGGGCTCGAAGAACGAGGAGCCCCATCTGACCGGCTTCGCCCATTTCTTCGAGCACCTTATGTTCGAGGGCACCGAGAATATCGGCCGCGGCGAGTATGCCACCTACGTATCCGAGGCCGGTGGCTCTCTGAACGCCAACACCTCCAATGACCGTACCTACTATTTCGAGCTGCTGCCCTCCAACCAGCTGGAGCTCGGAATGTGGCTGGAGTCCGAGAGGATGCTGCATCCCAAGATCGAGGAGATCGGCGTGAATACCCAGAAGGATGTGGTGTGCCAGGAGATGGGCCAGACCCGCGACAACCAGCCCTACGGCACCGCATTTACCAAGATCCTGACCAACTCGTTCAAGGTTCATCCCTACAACCACGACGTACTCGGTTCCGAGGAGCACATCCGCAATGCCTCCATCCAGGATTTCCAGGACTTCCACGATATGTTCTACAAACCCAACAACGCCGTGTTGGTGATCTGCGGTGACTTCGATACCAAGCAGACCAAGGAATGGATCGAGGAGTACTTCGGTGACATTCCCGCCGGTACAGTGGAGCCCCGCCGTCCGGATCCCAATATGGAGCCTAAGCGTACAGAACCCATCAAGGATACAGTCTATGACAACATCCAGATGCCCATGCTGATAGAGGTCTATCCCGCTCCTGCATACGGTACTGAGGACTATTTTGCAATGAACGTATTCAACTCCATACTCTCCGCAGGCAACTCAGCCCGTCTGCAGAAGCAGATCGTGGACACCAAGAAGACCGGTCTGATGGCTGGTGGCGGCGTGATGCCTTTCGAGCATCCGGGTGTGTTCATGATCCAGGGTATCCCCAACGGTGTGGATCTTTCCGTCCTTGAGGCAGATATAGACGCTGAGGTCTATGGCCTGCTGGAGAACGGCATGTCCGATGAGGAATTCCAGAAGGTGATGAATATGGTGGAGATGAGCGAGGCGACTTCCAACACCACTATCGAAGGTGTCGCCGAGAGCCTTGCAACAGCCTATACTTACCTCAAGAACACCAATTTCGTCAATGAGACCATGGAGCAGTACTCCAAGCTGACCAAGGAGAAAGTCCTCGAGGTCGCCAGGAAATATATCGACCCCGCTCAGAAGATCTCCATCTACTATCTTCCCAAACAGAACTAACTTTAAGACATGTACAACGATATGAAAAAGATACTTACACTTACAATGGCGGCCGCCCTGCTGTCCCTTTTCCAGCTGAGCGCGCAGATAGACAGAAGCAAGGCTCCCGAGGCAGGTCCCGCTCCCGTGGTGGAGTTCGGTGACTTCGAGAAATTCACCCTCGACAACGGTCTCCGCGTCATCCTCGTGGAGGACCATGACCGTCCTGTCGTCAACTTCAATATCAATTTTATCGTGGATCCCTTCGTGGAGGGTGAGAAGGCAGGCGAGTCCTCTTTCTTCGGCGATCTCTGGGGCAGGGGAACTGTAAACCGTACTGCAGACCAGCTCAACAATGAGGTCGATTTCCTCGGCGCCACATTCCGTACCGGCTCCCGTTCCCTGGGTTTTATGACCCTTACCAAGTACACCGACAAGATGATGGATGTCCTCACCGATGTGCTGTACAACCCCACCTTCCCTCAGGAAGAGCTGGACAAGATCAAGGACCAGGCTCTGGGCGTGCTTCAGATGTCCCGTACTTCTCCAGGTGCCATTATGGACAATATCATGACCGCTACGGTATATCCTGAGGGACATGCCTACAGCGATATCATGACCGAGGCTACGGTAGAGGCCATCACTGTAGATGACTGCCGTGAGTACTACGAGAACTACATCATTCCAAACAGCGCGGTTGTCATCATTGTAGGTGATATGAACCTTAAGGAAGCCAAGAATCTCTGCGAGAAATATCTCGGCAAATGGGAGAAGGGCGAGATCATCACCCATGAGGACCCCGCGGTCAACTATCCCGAGGGCATCCAGGTGGTATTCTCTCCCAAGGACGGTGCGGTACAGTCTACTATAGAGATGATGTCTCCCATCACCCTTACCCCTGACTCCGAGGACCGTATGGCCCTGAGCATTGCCAATGCCATCTATGGCGGCGGTGGATTTGACGCCAAGCTGTTCCGCAACCTCCGCGAGACTCACGGATATACCTACGGAGTCTACTCCAGCGTCAGCTCGGATGAGATCTCCGGTAAGTTCAGCGCCGGCGGCGATGTCAACGGCAACGCTACCGACAGCTCCTTCGTGCAGATGCGCTTCGAGCTGCAGAACATGATGGACGGCGACTATACCGAGCAGGATCTGGAGAAGTTCAAGACCATGTATGCCGGTGATTTCTCCCGCTCGCTGGAATCTTCAAGCACCATTGCCAGCTTCGCTTACACTATCGAGCGTTACGGTCTGCCCGATGACTACTACGCCACCTATCTCCAGAGACTGGATGCCCTGACTCTCGATGATATCCGCGCCGTAGTGGCCAAGTACTTCGACCCCGACAACATGTACTGGTTCTGCGTGGGTGATCCTTCCGTACTGCCCGCTCTGGCGGCTTACGACTCTGACGGAGTGGTAGTAGAGCTCGACTTCGAGGGCAAGCCCATCGAACGCAAGGAGGTATCTGCAGACGTGACTGTCGAGTCCGTTCTCGAGAACTATCTCAATGCCATCGGCGGCCGTGCTCTAGTGGAGGGCATCACCGATATGACCGAAGTGGTGGAAATGAGCATGATGGGCATGAGTATCTCGACTGAGACCAAGCGTATCCCCGCACAGAAAGCATTCTCCATGACTCAGTCAATGGGCGGTACTCCCGTATCTACGATAGTACTCCGTGACGGCAAGATCAAGGTGTCTGCCGGCGGTATGGAGCAGGAGATTACCGATCCCGCACAGGTTGAGGCCATGAGCGACATCTATCCCATCCCTGAGGTTCTCGGTCCTGAGCAGGGCTATGTATTTACCCTCGAGGGCATCGAGAGCGTGGAGGGCCGCGACGCCTACAAGGTAAGGCAGGAGAAGAGCGGTATTGCTGCCTACCACTACTATGATGTGGCTACAGGCCTCAAGGTCAAGAGTGTCGTTTCGGCGCAGGGTCAGACTACAGAAGCAGTCCTGGCTGATTATCAGAAGACAGCCTACGGTATCCTGTATCCTATGACCCAGAAAGTCACTATGCCCCAGGTTGGTCTTGTGGAGGCCAAGGTTACCAAGGTTGAGTTCAACACCGGTATCACCCCTGACCAGCTGTAGTGCTGTGCGGCATCCTGGTCCGGCCGGCTGCAATTTGTCCGACCGTGAGGCAGATGCCATGACGATACCGCAGCTGTATCGGCATTCAGGCTACGCAGTTGCGGCTCCTTAACGCGAGGGCGACAGAATCCGTTCTGCCGCCCTCCTTTTTTGCTGTCCCGGCCGCCCATCTCGGATTTCCCTCCTGGAAGGTGCCGACAAAAGTAGCATTTGCCCGGCACCTTCTCGCCATGCCTTCTGCTGCAGCCCCTTTATGGCCCCTTCCCGCCGGTATTCCTGTTTCCGGTTGACTGGAAGGTGCCGGAGAAATCGCCTTTTCTCCACCACCTTCTCGATTTCGTTATATGCCAACCCACCCCAGAAACCTCTCTCGCCAGTTCTGCCCCGGATTTCCCTCCGGAAGGTGCCGGGGAAAGTAGCATTTGCCCGGCACCTTCTCGCCATGCCTTCTGCTGCAGCCCATTTATGGCCCCTTCCCGCCGGTATTCCTGTTTCCGGTTGACTGGAAGGTGCCGGAGAAATCGCCTTTTCTCCACCACCTTCTCGATTTCGTTATAAACCGACCGGCCTCAGAGGCCTCTCTCGCAGGCCCTGATCCGGATCCCTGTCCGGAAGGTGTCGACAAAAGTAGCATTTGCCCGTCACCTGCTCGCCATGCCTTCTGCTGCCGCCTCTTTACGGCCCCTTCCCGCCGGTATTCCTGTTTCCGGTTGGCTGGAAGGTGACGGAGAAAGCGCCTTTTCTACACCACCTTCTCGATTTCGTTATAAATCGACCGGCCTCAGAGGCCTCTCTCGCAGGCCCTGATCCGGATCCCTGTCCGGAAGGTGCCGACAAAAGTGTTATTTCCCCGGCACCTGCTATTCGGCGGCGGGGGTACGGAAGTCGAGGAAGCCCTCGGGGAGATGCATGCCGGCTACGAGCAGGTGCTGTTCGCGGGCGATGCGGAGCATGTGCTTGCGGGCGGCGACGGCGGCCTCCTGGTCCATGTCATAGGTGGCGCAGATCTCGGGATGGTCGAGCTGGAGGGCAAGACCGTGGATGATGTCGCCCCAGATGAGGATGTCATCGACGCGGAATACCGTATGGCCGGGAGTGTGCCCGACGGCGTAGAGAGCCTCCACACCGCACGGCAGGATGTCTCCGAACTCGAAGAGATGCAGGCGGTCACTGTAGGCGTTCATGGTCTGCACTGCCTGGGCGTTCCGGTCGGCGGGCATATTCATCCATGCGTCGTACTCGGGCTGGGAGGCGTAGACCTGGGCGTCGGTGTACACGGGAGCACCTTCGGCATCCAGCATCCCGCCGATATGGTCTCCGTGAAAATGGGTGAGAAACAGGTAATCCACATCCGCAGGAGTCAGCCCCAGCGAATCAAGACCGCGGCGTATACCTCCGTCTGGCAGTCCGAGGCCGGTATCGAAGAGCAGAACCTTGCCGTCCTTGCGCACTAAGAAGGCGCTCATCGAAGAAGGTACAGCATCCTCAATCCCGAGGGATGCCACTAATTCGGGAGAAGCATCGGGGAAGATGGAGAGTGACTGACCGGTGTCCCTGTCGCACAGCCAGATGATCTCAGTTTCAGATTTGCCGGAAGAGCATCCGCCTGCAAACAGCATCGCAGCGGCGGCGGTGATCAAGATAATTCGTTTCATGGCAGATAGTGTTGATGTTTCTGCAAATTTACATTTTCCGCCGTAAATAGAAATAGTACGCTATGCCGACTCCGTCAGCCAGGGCCCATCCGATGGGTATGGACCACCAGATACCGAGAACGCCGACAGAAGGAATGGCCGCGAGGATGTAGGCCAGCGCGACGCGGGTGCCGAGCGAGAGGACGGTCAGCACCACGGACATGGCCGGCATGCGGATGGCGCGGTAGTAGCCGTACAGCAGGAAGAGGATGCCGATGCCGAAGTAGAAGGAACCCTCCACCCGCAGGTACTGCACTCCGAGATGGATGATTTCCGCCTCTTCCGCCCGCACGAAGATGAGCATCAGCGGCCGTGCCAGCAGAAAGACCAGGAGCGAGACAGCCAGAGAGAAAAGCACCGATATCAGGAATGCGCTCCGGACTCCCTTCCGTATCCGCCCCGACTTGCCAGCGCCGTAGTTTTGCGCAGTAAACGTGGAGAACGCATTGCCGAACTCCTGCACCGGCATATAGGCGAACGAGTCGATCTTCACCGCCGCCGCAAAAGCCGCCATCACCGCCGTTCCGAAGGTATTGACCAGCCCCTGCACCATCAGTATGCCGAAATTCATCACCGACTGCTGCACACAGGTCAGCGTCGAGAAGGAAGCTATTTCCCTCACTGAGGCACCGTCCAGCCGCATATCCTCCCTCCGTAACCGCAGTTCCGGCCGCCTGCACAGCACATAGACCATCAGCCCGAGCGCCGATACCCCCTGAGCCGCCACCGTCGCCAGAGCCGCACCGCCTACCCCCATGCCGAAGCCGAGTATGAACAGCAGGTCCAGAGCGATATTGAGCACCACAGAGACTCCGAGGAACCACAGCGGAGTGACCGAGTCCCCGACCGCCCGAAGCAGGGCCGCATAGAAATTGTAGAGGAAAGTGAAAGGGATGCCGCCGAAGATAATGAGCAGGTACAGCCGCAGCATATCGTATATCTCCGCCGGCACCTGGAGCAGCCTCAGAATCGGGTCAATGAGGGCAAACGACGCCACAGTGAGGGCAGCCGTCACACCCCCGATCAGCACCAGCGACACGTAGATACTGCGCCGCAAGCCGGACATGTTCCCCGCTCCGAACTGCAGCGAGAACACCGTCCCGCTGCCCATCGCCAGGCCCAGCAGCACCGATATCAGAAACGTCATCAGGCTGTAGGCCGACCCGACAGCTGCCAGCGCATCGGAGCCTATACACCGTCCTACTATCAGGGTATCAGCGATATTATAGCACTGCTGCATCAGCGAGCCGAGCATCATCGGCAGGGTGAATCGCAGCAGCGTGGAAGTGATGCCGCCAACAGTGAGGTCTCCGGTACGGGTCGTCATCTACGGAAAATTTGCGGTCAAATATACTGAAAATTTTACCTTCAAAATATTTTTACGTTTTCGACACCTTTATTCCGATAATCATGCGTAGCTTTACGGGAAAATACATAAAGCCATGAGGGGAAGAAATCAACATCTATGTTTTACTTCACACAAGGAAGTACTCTGCAGAGACTACTCTGACTACGCAACACTGTTCAACTGCATCGCGCAGGGCATCATTAACACCAACAGCAAGCTCCTGTCCTACAGCATTATGTCCAACCATGTGCATTTGGGAGCAATTACAGACAAGTCATCCGGCCTGATTCAACGCATCCGCTCCTCCTACACCCAGATGTTCAATCACAAATACGGACGGAAAGGACAGCTCGGCGACCCGTCGTATTTCCAGCTGAACCTCGAAGGACGCATCCACATCGCCGCCTGTCTGAGCTACATCTCGCGCAATGCCTGGCATCACGGGGTATGCGCCAATCCTTTCGATTACCCCTTTTCATCTGCCAATCTGTACTTCAAGAAGAGTACCTCCATCCTGCCATGTACGGAACTTACGCAGGACGCCGCCCGAAGAGCCAGACTGGTAAGAGAGAACAATGTCATCCCGAAAAGCTTGTCATTCGACCGGTTCGGCCAGATATCTCCCGCCGACATCGTGGAGACTGACATCGTTGAGGGATACTTCGGATCATACAGGGCGTTTGACTTCAATCTTCATAGAGTCAACTACGATAAGTGGAAAGAAGAGCAGCTTTCTGAAAATCCCGACGTTCCGCACATTGACCTACAGACTGTCGAGCCGCTTATGTCACCGGACCAGATAGCGGCCGTGCTGAAAAAAAGCCCGGGATGGGTTTCCGATGTACCTGTTTCCGATCTCGAGCTTTGCCGGATTATCGACAACGAACTTATAAGGCAGTTCCACGTAAGCAGTTATGCTCATCTGACCCGGGAGCAGAAACTCGAAATCTGTGACATACTCAGAGACGACCTGCATTATCTTCTTCCGGACAAACAGATTGCCAGGTGCCTGGCAATAGATGCGGAAAGCGTGCGGAAGAGAATGTGGCGGTAAATGGCATGGCAAGCAGGTGCCGGAGAAATGCCGCTTTTGTCGGCACCTTCCGGACAGGGATCCGGATCAGGGCCGGCGAGAGAGGTTTCTTGGGTGGGTCGGCTTATAACGGAATCGAGAAGGTGGTGGAGAAAAGGCGCTTTCTCCGTCACCTTCCAGTCAACCGGAAACAGGAATACCGGCGAGAGGGGGCTGTAAAGGTGCTGCAGCAGAAGGCATGGCGAGAAGGTGCAGGACAAATGCCGCTTTTGTCGGCACCTTCCGGAGTGGGATCCGGGGCAGGGCCGGCGAGAGAGGTCTCTGAGGCAGGTCGGGTTATAACGAAAAAGAGAAGGTGGTGGAGAAATGCCATTTTCACCGTCACCTTCCAGTCAACTAAAATCAGGAATACCTGCGGGAAGAGCATAGGAAGGTCAGGAATTGAAGGTATGACTGGAAGCAACTGGGATACCGGCAGGATACTAATCAGCGGTAGACACAAAGATAACCTCCGAAAGGACTAGCCGCCCTCGGCTCTAGAGGGAGGGGCCCGCCGCGAAGCGGTGGGAGGGCCTGGTCCTTTCGGAGGTTATCTTTGTGTCGTCCTAAGCGGAAACGTCTACGGCAGAGCGAGGAACGCGCAGGCAAATGCCAGGATGGCGTAGAGCTCGGGGAACACGGCGAGAATCATGGTGCGGGAGAAGACGTCGTGTCCGTTGGACATCTCGTTGATACCGTTGCTGACGAGGCTGGCCTGCTTGATGGCGGACCACAGACCTACGAAACCGAGGGCGAGACCGGCTGCGCACATAGCCAGTCCCTGGTTCATGGTGAGGACGGTCGAAGCTTCTTCCATCGAGCCGAGGCTGCTCAGCATCAGGAAGAATCCTGCGAATCCGTACAGACCCTGGGTCGAAGGAAGCACGCCGAGGAGCATTGCCTTACCGAACATATCGGGTTTCTTCTTGAGGCCCGCTACAGTGGTGTTGCCGGCCATTGTCACGCCGATGGCGCTGCCGATGCAGGAAAGTGTCAGCATTATGGCCATGCCGGCGTAAGCTAAAATCAAAGGTGTTGACATAAGATTGAAGTGTTATTATTTGTTATTACTATATGATTTCAATGGTCTGTAGGCCCTTCCGCCTCCCTCGAAGCCCACATTCTTGTAGAACTCCACGAAGGTCAGACGGACCGGGTGTACGAATGCTCCGAGGCACGACAGGCCCATGACGGCCAGATGCCCGAAGATGAGGAATATGACAGTAACCGGCCAGCCCACATAGGGGATGCCCGAGAGAGTCATGGCGATGGAATTGATCACCAGGGCGAGTATACCTCCCGTCGTACCCAGTCCGAACAGACGGATGTACGAGAGCATGTCGCCGAAGATGCTGGTGATGTCGTAGAGGGAGACGATGCCCTTGAGCGGACGCATCAGGAAGAACTTGGCCGGCTTGCTGCAGAACAGCACCAGTACCAGTCCTCCGAAGACCAGTACCTGCGCCACCACGTGGGGCAGCAGTTTGGACCCCATCTGCGAGCCGGCGTATGCGCACGCGGCCCACACGATGAGCATGCTCCAGCCCACCTCGGTCAGCGCCTCGTCCCACCGCCGCTTGGAGAAGGCGAATATGGCCTTGAGCATCCTCGCGAACACTATCTGGAACAGTCCGAAGATGATGGCGAACCAGAACATCTTCAGGTCCGAGAAGAACAGGGCCTTGATATTGTCCGGCATGGGCAGGATATCGGCCAGCTTCATGCCGAAGAACGTTCCGGAGAACAGCGGCAGGATGATCGAGCCGACCCCGAGCCAGGCTATCAGCTTGCCGTAGCCGCTGAACTTGGGCAGGGCCAGGGCCACGGCGATGCCGGTGATGAGCAGTATCAGTCCGTAGCCCATGTCTCCGAGGCAGAAGCCGAAGAAGAGCATGTAGAACGGGGCGAAATACGGAGTCAGGTCCAGCTCGTCGTAGTTGGGCAGTTCGTAGAGGCCTCCGACGGGCTCGAAGAGACGGGCAAACCAGTTGTTGCGCAGTTTGATGGGCGGATTGTCCGTGCCCTTAGCCGCCTCGGCCTGCCAGTAGACGGTGCAGGGCCCGTGCTCCAGGTACTCCTGCACTGCGGCATCGTCAGCAGTGGGAGCGAAGCCCTCCACCACGCTGATCGTTCCATCGCCCTCTAGGAGGGAAGAGGTTCCGGCCAGATGCAGGTCCAGCGAGGCAAATGTCCTGTCGGCCAGTTCCGTAAGTTCAGATGAACGGGATGCGTATCCCAGGGCCTCTGCCACCAGCCGATCATTCTCGGAGCGGAGAGCCTGTATCCCGGCCTGCACCTGTGAGGCAGGGCGGGGGGGCAGCTGGGTCTCTTCGGCTGCGGGGAGTCCGGCTGCGTCCATATCATCACCGGCGGAGTCCGTCCGGGTCAGTACGACGAAACAGGTGTTCCCGTTGCCGCGGGCCAGCACCTGCATGGGATACTGCTCTTCCCATGAGGGTGAGAACCGCTTGTCACTGACACAGTAGAAATGCGGAGTGAGTCCGGCAGCCCGCAGTCTGTCCACATCCGAGGGAGAGAATTCTCCCCAGGGCAGGGCCTTCAGGTATTCTTTCTCCAGGGCATCCAGCTCCGAGGCGATCTCTTCCCTGCGGGCCGCATTGCCCTCGAAGGCATTGAGAAGTTCCTCGGCGGACAGATCCCCAGCAGGAGGAACTGTGCTGTCCCCGGCGGATGCGGACGCCTCTGGGCGCTCCTTTGCCAGATCATGCAGGGACGCTGCGGCAGCCCGGCACCTTCCGATAAGGGAGGTCATCTCCCTGGAGGCATCGTCAGTGCCGGTGACGGAGCGGGTGATGTCCACCATCCCGAGCTCCTGCACACCTGACAGAAACCGTTCCAGGTCCCCCGACAGGAGGATCATGGAGTATTTGGTCATTTTCGTTATCATAGTGCTTCCTCCTCTGCTTCTAAGTCGTGACGGTTCTTGACTATCTTCTGGGAGGCCTTGGAGAGGTTCTCCTCATCTTCCAGATAGCGCTTGATCTTGAGGATAGCCTCATTGTACCCTGGTATCTGCACCTTCTCGTACAGATTGACCTTCTGGGTGGTCTTCTTGCGGGAGAAGTCCAGGATGCGGCTCTTCTCGGAGCAGATCTCGGACTCTATCCCGAGGCGGGCGAGGTCCTTGAGTATCTGCACTCCGTCGCTGTACCACAGGGGCTTCTGGAAGAGGTTGAACTCCCGGACATCGTAGATGACATCCTTGAGCTCAGGTATCCTCACCCCCGCGAACTTGGCCGTGACCAGCTCCACGTCCCGCACCGAGATGAGCCCCGGCTCGAACTCATTCCAGAGTCCGGACAGGTAGCTGTACCTCTCCAGCGCGGCCGAGAGCTCCTCCAGCAGCTCGTCCGAGCGCCTTTTGGCCTTCTTGACCTCCAGACGCAGGGCCGCCTCCTTGTTCTTCAGGGTAGGCAGGGCCCGGGTGCGGATCTTCAGCTGCTTGCCCAGCTCGCCGAGCGACGTCTTGTTATATTGGAATTTAATCATTTTCTTTCCAGTATTTCACTATGAGTGCTTCCTTGATACCTGTCTCTGCCTTGGTGAAATACTTGCCGAAGAGCTCCCAGGCGGTGTCGAGCATCTCGTTGATGGGGATGTTGACGTCGATGGCCAGGAGCCGGGTGGAGTAGTCCTTGGCGAAGGCGAGGCAGCGGTTGTCGTAGTCGCTGAGGTCGAAGCCGTTCTCGAGCTTGGTCTTGGCGTTGGCGGCGTCGGCGTAGAGGCGGACGGCGGTGTTCATCACCTGGTTGTGGTCCTCGCGGGTCTTCTTGCCGATAACCAGCTGTTTCAGACGGGACAGGGAACGGAACGGGTCCACGATGACCTTGCCTGTGTCGCTGTCCTGACGCAGGAAGAGCTGACCCTCGGTGATGTATCCGGTGTTGTCGGGTATGGCGTGGGTTATGTCCCCGTCGTTGAGGGTGGTCACGGCGATGATGGTGATGGAGCCTCCGGCGGGCAGCTGCACGGCCTTCTCGTATATCTTGGCTAAGTCAGAGTACAATGAACCGGGCATCGAGTCCTTCGACGGTATCTGGTCCATACGGTTGGATACAATAGACAGGGCATCGGCATACAGGGTCATGTCGGTCAGCAGCACGAGGACCTTCTCATTCTTGTCCACGGCAAAATACTCGGCGGCCGTCAGGGCCATGTCCGGTATCAGCAGGCGCTCCACGGGGGGCTGCTCGGTGGTATTGACGAAGCTGATAATCTTGTTCAGGGCACCGGCATTCTCGAACATGTTCTTGAAATACAGGTAGTCATCGTTCGAGAGACCCATGCCGCCGAGGATGATCTTGTCCACATCGGCGCGGAGGGCCACCATGGCCATGACCTGGTTGTAGGGCTGGTCCGGGTCGGCGAAGAAGGGTATTTTCTGTCCCGATACGAGGGTATTGTTCAGGTCAATGCCGGCGATACCGGTGGGAATCAGCTGAGAGGGCTGCTTCCTCTTGTAGGGGTTGACCGACGGGCCTCCGATGTAGCGGCGCTCTCCCTCGACCTCCGGGCCTCCGTCGATGGGGTGGCCGTAGGCATCGAAAAAGCGTCCTGCCAGCTCGTCGCTGACGTTGAGGGCGGGCGGCTCGCCGAAGAATGTCACCTCGGCGTCGGTCGGGATGCCCTCGGTGCCCTCATAGACCTGGAGGGTGACTAAGTCGTCCTTGATCTTCACCACCTGGGCCAGACGTCCGGCTACTGTGGCTAACTCGTCGTTGGAGACTCCCTGTGCCCTGAGCGACACGGTAGCTTTGGTGATGGCCTCGAGCTGAGTGTATATCCTTTGAAATGCTTTATTTGTCATGGCTGATGTATTTGTTGATCTGTTCGAGGTATCTGTTGAAATCGTCACTGCGGAACTCCGAGTAGTTCATCTGGCGGAAGAGGTTGATCACCTCCTTGTACCAGGTGGAGCATTCTTCGAAGGTCTCGAAGTCATGCTCTGCGTGGCATACGTCTAAGACCTTCTCTAACATGAACTCCTGCCTCTCGAGGGGAGTGGAGGCGTCTATGCGGTCAAATGCATCCTGCTGCAGGATGATGTAGTCGATCAGCTCCGACTTCCAGTAGCGCTCGTGGTAGCTGACGGGCACTCCGTCGTCTCCGAGGATGTTGATCTGCTCGAAGGCTTCCTTTCCTCTGAGCACTAAGTTCTTGGCCTCGAGGACCATGTCTACCCATCTGGGGGAGATCTTCTCCTTGAGGAAGGTGACGATTTCGGGATATTCGAGGTATTTCGAATAGGAGTCTATGGGGTCTACGGCGGGGTAGCGCTTCTTGTCGGCGCGGTTCTGCGAGAGGGCGTAGAAGCAGCGGGCAGCCTTCTTGGTGGACTCGGTCACGGGCTCCTTGAGGTTACCTCCGGCGGGGGACACGGTGCCGATGAATGTTACGGAGCCGGTCTGTCCGTTGTTGAGCACCACAGCTCCGGCACGGGCGTAGAAGTTGGATATGATGGACGAGAGGTCCACGGGGAAGGCGTCGGCTCCGGGCAGCTCCTCCATACGGTTGCTCATCTCCCTGAGGGCCTGTGCCCAGCGGGAGGTGGAGTCGGCCAGCAGAAGGACCTTGAGGCCCATGGCCCTGTAGTACTCGCAGATGGTCATGGCGGTGTAGACGGATGCCTCTCGGGCGGCTACGGGCATGTTGGAGGTGTTGCAGACGATGGTGGTCCTCTCCATCAGGGAGCGTCCGGTGCGGGGGTCGACTAACTCGGGGAACTCGGTGAAGATCTCCACCACCTCGTTGGCCCTCTCTCCGCAGGCCGCCATCACTATCACATCGGCCTCGCCCTGCTTGGCTATGGCGTGCTGGAGCACTGTCTTTCCGCATCCGAAAGGCCCGGGGATGAATCCGGTACCGCCCTCCGCGATGGGATTGAAGGTGTCAATGCACCTCACTCCGGTCTCCATGATGCGCCAGGGACGGGGTTTTTCCCTATAGGCGGTGATGGCCACCTTGACCGGCCATTTCTGGATCATGGTTACGGGATGCTCGTCTCCGGCGGCGTCGGTCAGTACGGCGATGGTGTCGCTGGCCTTGTATGAGCCGGCGGGGACGATGGATTTTACTTTATAGGTGTCCTTGAATGAGAACGGCACCATGATCTTGTGGGGCAGCCAGCCTTCCTTGACCTCTCCTAACCAGTCGGCTGCCCGTACTTCGTCTCCGGGTGCCGCTATCGGGGTGAAGTCCCACTCACGGTTCACGTCGATAGGGGCGGTGTACTCTCCGCGTTTGAGGAAGACTCCCTCCATGGTGGCGAGGTTGTTCTGCAGGCCGTCGAAGTTGCTCGACAGCAGGCCGGGACCAAGAGTAGCCTCAAGCATGTGCCCCTGGAACTCGGCCTTGTCCCCGCACCTTAGTCCGCGGGTGCTCTCGTAGACCTGCACCGATGCCCTGCGTCCGGTCACCTTGATGACCTCGGCCATGAGCCTCGCATCTCCGAGCGAGATGTAGCAGATCTCGTTCTGCGAGACAGGTCCGTCGACTTCCACGGTAACTAAGTTGGAGATGATGCCCGTTACTTTACCTGTTGTGTGTCTGATAGGATCCATATATTTTGATATTTATTGTCTTAGTTGAAATCAATGCCTTTGAATGTGCCCCTGACCTCGTCCACGTAGCGGCGGAAGAGCTCCGCGCCTTTCTCCCGGTCGAGCGAGCTCCAGCGGCCCACGATCATCCCCTTGGCTAAAAAGCCTAAGATGACGTCCATGTCGAAGTAATGGAATGTGGTCATCTCCGTGATGCGGTCCCAGCGATACCGGTCCAGCATGTGCTCTCTCTCGAAGAGATCCGGATGCTGGAATATCTGCAGCAGGGCAGGGTAGTCCTCCCCGGCGCTTTCGGTCTCTCCTACGGAGTATTTTTCGGGGTCAATGCCCTCCTTCCCGGCCAGATACCTGGTCTGCGAGTTGCGGATCTTGCGGTCCAGTTCGTACCAGGAGCGGATGAATGTGTTTTTCTGCCGGGCGGCGGCCCTGTAGAGATGCCTGCTCAGGTGCGAGGTGTCGGCTCCGAACTCGAGCCAGTCCACTGCGCGGCGGTCCTTTGCGCAGAGCTGCTCCTTTATGGAATCTGCCAGCTCCCGGTATGAGAACTGACCGGAGGTGAAGTCAGGCAGCAGGTCGGGCAGGCCGGCTATGATATAATGGTAGTTGTTCATCTTTCACCGGTCTACGGGTTAGCCGAACAGGAGCTTGCGGGTGGCCGGACGGAGGTATTCGGTGAGAATGCTCTCGAAGTCTCCCTCTGCGAAGCTGATCATGTAGCCTCCGTCGCGGGGGCCAATCCTGAAGCCTCCGGCTATCTGGCGGGAGAAGCTGACGCTCACTCCCTCTCCCATTACAGCTGCGGCTTTCTTCTCGAACCATGCTCCGAGCTCTTTCTGCTGTGAGGCGGGGAGCACGACGTCCAGTCCTGCGGGTACGGGATCCGCGGCGTTGAATGCCTTGGCTATGGTGACGAGAAGGGTCTTGATGAGCTCGGGATCCTCCAGGTTCTGCTTGACGCCGGCTGATACGGCCTTGGTGATGATGATGTTCTCGATCTGCTGGCGGATGGCGGAGATGGTCTGGGACGAGGCCATCCGGATATCGCCCTCCACCCGGGTGCGCAGTTCCTCGGCCTCCTTGCGGGCGGCTTCGAGTATTCTGTCGGCTTCCTTGCGGGCTTCTGAGATTATCTGTTCTGATTCTTTTGCTGCGGCGGCCTTGAGAGCCTCGGCCTCCTGTTTTCCTTTTGAAAGTCCCTCGTTGTAGAGCTTGTCGGTGAGTTCTTGCAGCTTGTTGTCCATATCGGGTGCTTTGTTTTAAAATTCTTTCAAAATTAGTAAATCTTTCGGATATTCTGTACAAAAAACAACACAAAAAAAGTGCCGCTCATCTGGCGGCACTTCAGTAAATCTGTTAAAATCCTGTCAGTCCTTCCTAACCTAGGAATCCGAGCAGGATACCTGCGGCGACGGCTGAACCGATCACACCGGCTACGTTCGGACCCATGGCGTGCATCAGCAGGTGGTTGGTCTTGTCGTACTGCAGACCTACCAGCTGGGATACACGGGCGGAGTCCGGTACAGCGGATACTCCGGCGTTTCCGATGAGAGGGTTGATCTTATTGCCGGGTTTCAGGAAGAGGTTGAAGATCTTCACGAACATCACACCGCCGAAGGTAGCTACCATGAAGGAGAACGCTCCGAGGATGAAGATGTAAACGGACTTCATCTGCAGGAACTTGTCGGCCTGGGTGGAGCATCCTACGGTCAGACCGATGAGGATGGTCACGATGTCGATCAGCGGTCCGCGTGCGGTCTCGGCCAGACGGCGGGTAACACCGCTCTCCTTGAGGAGGTTACCGAAGAAGAGCATACCCAGCAGAGGGATACCCGAGGGCACGATGAATGCAGTAACGAGGAAGCCGATGATAGGGAAGAGCTTCTTCTCTGTGGGGGATACCGGACGGGGCGGCTTCATCCTGATGAGTCTCTCCTTCTTGGTGGTCAGCAGCTTCATGATAGGTGGCTGAATCACAGGAACGAGAGCCATGTAGGAGTATGCCGACACGGCGATGGCACCCATAAGGTCGGGAGCAAGTCTCGAAGAGAGGAAGATGGCGGTAGGGCCGTCAGCGCCTCCGATGATACCGATTGCACCGGCCTCTGCAGGGGAGAATCCCAGGGCGAGGGCCACGGTGTAGGCTCCGAAGATACCCAGCTGGGCGGCGGCTCCGATGAGCAGCAGCTTAGGGTTGGAGATCAGGGCGGAGAAGTCGGTCATCGCACCGATTCCGAGGAAGATCAGAGGCGGGTAGAAGCCCTTGATCACACCATAGTAGAGTATGTTCAGCACAGAGCCTTCCTCATAGATGCCGACCGATAGGCCTGGGAAGAGGGGGATGTTGCCGATGATGATACCGAATCCTATAGGAACCAGGAGCATGGGCTCCCACTCCTTCTTGATTGCGAGGTAGATGAACATCAAGCCAATGCAGATCATCAGCAGGTATGTCCATTCAAAATTCGCAAATCCGGTATATTGCCAGAATTGTCTTAAATTTTCACCAATCATACTATCCTATAATAGCTAAGGGCGTTCCTTCCATTACGGAGTCGCCTTTGTTGACTTTAATACTCTTGATTACACCGTCAGCGGTAGCCTCCACTACGTTCTCCATCTTCATAGCCTCGAGAACCATAATCTTCTGGCCGTTCTTTACGGTGTCGCCTTCCTTCACGCACACTTCCAGGATAACACCGGGAAGGGGAGATGATACGGTTGTACCGCCGGCTGTGGGAGCGGGAGCTGCTGCTGGTTTAGGAGCGGCAGCCGATACAGCGGGTGCGGCGGTTGCGGTTTTCACTACTTTGATGGCGGTAGGCTTCACGATGGGTTTCTCAAACTCTACCTTGTAGTTGGAGCCGTTGACCTCTACCGATGCCACTGACTCCTGTACATCGTTGATGACCACATTGTAGTCATTGCCATTGATTTTGAGTTTATATTCTTTCATGGTCTGTATTATTATCTTTGGTTCTTTTTAACTGTGGGTACCTGACGGAGAGTGTAGATCTTCGAGCTCCAGGGCGAGTAGCTCCTGTCGGTGTGGCTCATGGTGATGGTCAGGCTCTCGTTGTCGTGGGCCTCGCTCTCCTCGTGGAAGAGGTGGAGGGCTACGGCTATGGCTGCGTAGGTCTCGCCTGAGGTCTCCTTCACGTTGACTGCCTCCTCACCTGTTCCTGCTGCGGCTGCTGTGGACTTCCGGTTCAGCTTGTTGACAGCGATGTGTCCGGTGAACTTGAAGATGAAGCAGAGGATGATGAGGGCGCAGAACACTACGAGCATGGCTGTAAGTGTAAGAATCCATCCGCCCGGGTCCTCTCTCGCCATTATCTGGCTCTTGGTCTCCTCGTCCACGCCGGCGTTGTTGGTGCTGGGAGAGGTCCAGGGCATGATGCCCCAGCCCTCGCCGCTGCCGTCGTTGGAGCCTATGCCGTCTTCGATACGGCCGTAAGACTGGTCCACGCCGAGGTTCTTGGGCACTGCTATCTTGTCGATGACAGTACGTCCGTCGCTGGCCACGAAGTAAACAGTATCAGACTCTTCCAGGGTGAAGTTGATGTGGAAGGTTCCGTGGTAGGGGTTATTGTCTGCCCAGAAGAGGACGTGCTGGCGGGGTTTGATCTGGGTCAGCACGTCTCCCTTGGGGATGATGTATTTCCTGAGGTCGTTCGGATCGTTGGACAGGAAGCATCCGCCGATATCCACCGTACCGTAGGAGGTGTTGAAGAGCTCGAACCAGCCGTTGTGGAAGCCGAAATCGTCCTCGAAGTTGGTCTCATTGTGGATGAGCAGCTCGTTCAGACGCATATCGCTCTGGCTCTGGGCACTCAGGGTGAACACGGACAGAGTAACTGCGAGACCCGACACCAATATGAATCTAAGTTTGTTCATTTCAGTCGGTTTGATGTGTTACAAAGGAAGATTGTCATGCTTCTTGGCAGGGTTGCTCAGCTTCTTGGTTGAGAGCTGCTCAAGGGCGCGGATTACGCGGAAGCGGGTATTTCGGGGCTCGATGACATCGTCGATGTAACCGTAGCTGGCTGCCTTGTAGGGGTTGCAGAAGAGATCGTTGTACTCTTTCTTCTTGGCAGCTGCGAGCTCGGCGCGCTTGTCGGGATCCTCGATTGCCTTGATCTCCTTGGAGTAGAGCACCTCTACGGCACCGTCGGCACCCATCACGGCGATGTTTGCAGTAGGCCATGCGTAGTTGATGTCGCCGCGGAGCTGCTTGCAGCTCATCACGATGTGCGAACCGCCGTAGGACTTGCGGAGGGTAACGGTAACTTTGGGTACTGTGGCCTCACCGTAAGCGTAGAGCAGCTTGGCTCCGTGAACGATGATTCCGCCGTACTCCTGCTGGGTTCCGGGCAGGAAGCCGGGAACGTCCACGAGGGTTACGATGGGGATGTTGAAGGCGTCGCAGAAACGTACGAAACGTGCGGCTTTTCTCGAAGAGTTGATGTCGAGCACGCCGGCCAGGTACTTGGGCTGGTTGGCCACGATACCCACGGATGTACCGCCCATGTGAGCGAAGCCGAT
This sequence comes from Candidatus Coprenecus merdigallinarum, assembly GCA_018712545.1. Lineage (GTDB taxonomy): Bacteria > Bacteroidota > Bacteroidia > Bacteroidales > UBA932 > Coprenecus > Coprenecus merdigallinarum. The sequence goes on from DVGV01000079.1 coordinate 23,032, forward strand.
GATGATGTTCTTGGCGTAGTCCTTGTGAATCTCGAAGAATTCTCCGTCATCCACGATGCCGCCGATAACATTGTACATGTCGTATGCCTCGTTGGGGCTGTCGGGTATGATGGAGTTGAGTGAATCCTCAAGTCTCTCGATGGGGTCAGCGGTGGGCTTGTAGGGAGGTTCCTCCATATTGTTCTGAGGAATGAAGGAGAGGAGCTTGCGGATGATGGCGATGGCATCCTCCTCGGAGTCGGCGGCAAAGTGTGCTACACCGCTCTTGGAAGCGTGTACGGACGCACCGCCGAGCTGCTCCTGTGTAACGACCTCGCCGGTTACAGACTTAACCACAGCGGGACCGGTAAGGAACATATAGCTGGTACCCTTGGCCATAATGTTGAAGTCGGTCAGGGCGGGAGAGTAAACCGCACCGCCGGCGCAGGGACCGAGGATGGCGGAGATCTGAGGGATGACACCCGATGCGAGGATGTTCCTCTGGAATATCTCGGCGTATCCTGCGAGGGCGTTCACGCCTTCCTGGATACGTGCTCCGCCGGAGTCGTTCAGACCGATGACGGGAGCGCCCATCTTCATGGCCTGGTCCATGATCTTGCAGATCTTCAGAGCGAGGGTCTCGGAAAGGGATCCGCCGAATACGGTGAAGTCCTGTGCGAAGACATATACGAGACGTCCGTCGATAGTACCGTAGCCGGTAACCACGCCGTCACCGAGGAATGTGGTCTTGTCCATTCCGAAGTTGGTGCAGCGGTGGGTGACGAACATGTCGAATTCCTCGAAGCTGCCTTCGTCGAGGAGCATGGCGATCCTTTCGCGGGCAGTGTATTTGCCCTTCTGGTGCTGAGAGTCGATTCTCTTCTGGCCACCGCCGAGGCGGGCCTTCTCACGAAGCTCTATCAGCGCTTTTACTTGTTCAAGCTGTTGGCTCATAACTTAATCTTTCGGTTATTAATTAGTGTTTCGGTTATTTGTTGTTGGGATCCTCGCACAGCTCTGTGAGCACGCCGTGGGTGGACTTGGGATGGAGGAATGCGATATTGAGGCCCTCTGCGCCTTTGCGGGGAGCCTTGTCAATGAGTCTTACGCCCTTGGACTCCATCTCGTTGAGGGCGTTCTGTACACCGTCCTTAACGCTGAATGCGAGGTGGTGGATGCCTTCGCCCCTTTTCTCGATGAAGCCGGCGATAGTTCCGTCAGGAGAGGTGCTCTCGAGCAGCTCGAGCTTGGTCTGTCCGATTTTGAAGAAAGCGGTTCTTACTTTCTGGTCGGGAACCTCTTCGATAGAGTAGCATTTGAGGCCCAACATGTTCTCGTAATAAGGAATAGCCTCGTCCAGAGACTTGACGGCGATTCCGAGGTGTTCGATATGTGACAGTTCCATAATAAAGTATTTTTAGAGTTGTTTATTCTTCGTCAGCCAGTTCCATGGTGTGGTAGACGTTCTGAACGTCATCGTCGTTCTCAAGCTTATCGATGAGCTTCAGGATGCCTTCCTTCTCCTCGGGGGTGAGTTTTTTGAGCGGTACGTTAGGAATCCTCTCGAAGCCGCCGGATACGATGGTGAAGCCGTTGTCCTCGAGATATTTCTGGATAGCACCGAATGACTCGAACTCGCCATATATATAAATGGTATCCTCCTCGTCATCCTTGTACACGTCATCCACTCCGTAGTCGATGAGCTCGAGCTCCAGCTCGTCCATGTCCACAGGGGAGTCTTTCTTGACCTTGAATACGCACTTGTGGTCGAACATGAAGCTTACGCAGCCCTGTGTGCCGAGCGCTCCGCCTACCTTGGTGAAATAGCTGCGGATGTTGGCCACTGTCCTCATGTTGTTGTCGGTGGCTGTCTCGATCAGGAATGCGATGCCGTGGGGACCGAAACCTTCGTATACGATTTCCTCGTAGTCGCCGGCGTCGTGCTCTACGGCTCTTTTGATGGCTCTCTCGATATTGTCCTTGGGCATATTCTCGCTGCGGGCGGTCTGGATCAGGGTCCTCAGACGCGGGTTGTTGTCAGGGTCGGGGCCACCGGCCTTCGCAGCTATGGTGATTTCTTTTCCGAGACGGGTGAAGACGCGGGCCATGTTGCCCCAGCGCTTGAACTTGCGTTCCTTTCTGAATTCAAATGCTCTTCCCATACTGTCTACTTCTTAACTTCTATGCGTGTGATGTATTTGTCGATCTCGTATCCCTCGAAGGTCTGGGGATATTTGTCCTTGATGACGCGGTAGTGGGCCAGGGCCTCGTCGCTGCGGCCGAGCTCCTCGCAGATGATACCGGCCTTGAGCAGGTAGGAAGCTGCGAAGATATTGTCCTCCACACCGGCAGCCTGAAGGTAGTAGCTGAGGGCGCTCTCGTAGTCCTCGCTCATCGAGTAGGCATCACCTATGCAGGAAAGTGCGCGGGCCTTGAGAACGGGATCCTTGCCGTTGTACTTGGTCAGGTAGCCGATAGCCTCTGTGGCGTTGCCGAGCTGAAGCTCGCAGATGCCGGCATAAAGGTAGACTGCCTTTCCGGCCTTAGCGCCGTACTCGTCGATAATCTGGACAAATCCCAATGAGTTGCCGTCACCGTTGAGGGCCTTGTCATAGTCCTCAGCCCTGAAGTACTGCTCGGCTGTGAAAGTCTGCTCCACTGCCTCTTCTTTCAGGGGCTTGGAATAGAACTGGATGAAAAGGACAATAATAGCCGCAACGACAACGAGACCGGCTCCGATGTAACCGATGGTCTTGCCGTTTTTCTTAAAGAATACTTCAGTTTTGGAGACGGCTTCGCCGACTGTTTCGAGTTTCTCCTCCTTTGGATTGTTTACGTTCTTTGCCATTGTTGCAATAAATTCTTATTTTATTTTATAATGGTTGCAAAAATACAACAATTTGCTTAATCGCAAAGATAAAATCACAATAAATATTCTATCTTTGTTGATAAAATAGTGGATGATGTTTCTAAGGAGAATAATCGTACGGGATTTCAAGATTATCAACAGCGCGGACCTGTCCTTCTCACCCAAAATCAACTGTATATGCGGTAATAACGGAGAGGGGAAGACCTGTCTCCTCGATGCGGTCTACTATCTTTCGATGACCAAGAGTTTTCTTTCCTCCAGCGACAGGTACACATACTCATACGGCAGCAGCGGGGCCATACTCCACGGCTCGTACTCCGGCGGAACACCGTCGGAAGAGGACGTAGCCGTGTCGGTAAGCTCCGACGGAACCAAGACCGTCAGGCGCAACGGCAAGACGTACAAGCGTCTCTCGGATCACATCGGACGTATTCCGGTGGTCGTGACCTCGCCTTCCGACACCTCCCTCATACATGACTCGGGGGAGGAGCGGCGGCGTTTCCTGAACATGATGATATCGCAGATGGATCCGGAATATCTGCGTTCCGTGGTTGCGTACAACCGCCTGCTGAAGCAGCGTAACGCGGCCCTCAGGCAGGAGGGCACTCCCGGCATGCTGCTGGATACCATATCGGAGCGGATGTGCGCTCCGGCGGAATATGTTTTCGGAAAGCGGAAGGAGGCTGTCTCCATGCTGGCGGCAAAAGCCGGGGAATTCTACCGCCTGATATCAGGAGGAAGGGAAAATGTCGAACTGCGTTACCGCTCGGACCTGGACAGGATGCCGCCGGCGGAGCTTTTCGCCGCTTCCCGGCAGAAAGACAAGGTCATGGGGTATACGACATCAGGGGTGCAGCGGGATGACCTCGAGCTTGTTATGGACGGACATCCCCTGCGCAAATGTGCCTCGCAGGGCCAGCAGAAATCCTTCCTCATAGCCCTCAAGATGGCTCAGTACCAGGTGATGAGCCAGAGCAGGGAGACAACACCCATCCTGCTATTCGACGACCTTTTCGACAAACTGGACTCGCTCAGGGTGTCGTCCCTCATTCGGATGGTCGTGGAAGGCGGCTTCGGGCAGATCTTCATAACGGACACTGACAGGGAGAGGCTGCGCCGGACAGTCGGAGGCATTACCGACCAGGGCAGCTTCTTCAATGTGGCTTCAGGAGTGATAACTGAGATAAACTGAATGCGATGCAGAGGATAGGAGCTAAAATATTGGAAGAGGTACTGCAGGACTACATCAAGGAGGTCGGCATAGGGGACAGGCTCAGGGGACTTGCGGTGTGCGGACTGTGGGAAAAGGCCGTCGGTTCCAGGATGGCAGCCGCAACGCGCGACGTACGTTTCAATGACGGGGTCCTGTACTGCAGGATGACCTCGTCTACTGCCCGCAATATGTTGTTCTACAATCTGGAAGGCGTGCGCAACGAACTCAACCGCCTGTCCGGAGAGGCGATTGTAAAGAAGATAATTCTAATTTAAAACTCAACTGATATGGACAGATTTATCGAAAATTTCAAAAAGGGTTTTCCCTTTCTCAAGCTCGTTGGGGCGGCAACTCCCGCCAAGGGCATTCTCGTGATGGACGCCAGGGCTGTTCAGGACGCTGTTGCCCGTTACGACAGTTTTGACGGAGAAGTGGTGAAGTTCGTTCCTGCCTCGGGTGCGGCTTCCCGCATGTTCAAGGATCTTTTCGAGGGCAGGGACGTCCTGGCGTCCGGCAAGGAACTGGATCCGGCTTCTAAAGCCCGGAAGTTCGTGGACAATATTTCCCGGTTCGCATTTTACAAGAAAGACGATTTCGATGGTCTGACTCCGTTCGCGGTCCTGGACCATGTGATAGGACAGGGAAAGTCGGCCGCCGGAACCGGGGGGCTGGACTACGGCAACAGGCCCAAGGGACAGGTTCTTTTTCACAGCTATGAGAACGAGGTGCGCACTGCGTTCGAAGAACATCTGGTGGAGGGCGCGCTGTATGCCCGCAGTGCCTCGGGAAAGGTAAGGATTCATTTCACGGTGTCTCCGGCGCATCAGGCAGGTTTTGAGAAGATTCTCGACGAGACCGTCGCTAAGTATGAGGAACGCTTCGGATGCAAGTATGATATCTCTTTCAGCGTTCAGGATCCCGCGACGGACATTATCGCTGTCAACGAGGACAATACACCATTCCTCAAGGCTGACGGCAAGCCTCTTTACCGTCCGGGCGGACACGGTGCGCTGCTGGGCAATCTGGCAGCTGTAGACGGGGATGTAATATTCCTGAAGAATATAGACAATGTGGTGCATCAGAGACTGCTGGACGAGACAGTGACATGGAAGAAGGCACTTGCCGGCAAACTGCTGGAAGTAAGGGAGAAGATTTACGGATATCTTGTAGCCCTGGATGAGATGATGGCTTCCGGTACGGATAATGCCGGGCTCCTGGCGGAGATCAGGGCATTCCTGGAGAAGGAGTTCTGCGTCACATTGCCGGAAGTGCCGGCCGATATATATCCCCGTTATCTGCACGCTAAGCTGAACCGTCCCATCCGTGTCTGCGGCATGGTCAAGAACGAAGGCGAGCCGGGCGGCGGTCCATATATCGTCTATGATGCTGACGGTTCCACCTCCCTGCAGATTCTCGAGGGAGCGCAGCTGGACATGAATGATCCTGCTACCGTGGCCATGCTCAAGGGGTCTACGCACTTCAATCCCGTGGACGTGGTGTGCTGCACCGTCAATTATCTCGGAGAGAAATTCGACCTCCAGCGCTTTGTGGATCCAGAGACCGGTTTTATCAGCCACAAGAGCTATGAGGGACGTCCGCTCAAGGCCCAGGAGCTTCCCGGTCTATGGAACGGCTCCATGAGCAACTGGAACACCGTTTTCGTCGAAGTGCCCCTTATTACATTCAATCCTGTCAAGACTGTTCTGGACCTGCTCCGTCCGGAGCACCAGCCGGCTAATGGTTGAAGGTGACGAGCATGTTCATGGTGAAGTTCCATACCATGACGACGGCTGTGGCACAGAGCTTAGAGAAATAAAAATTCCATTTGAGGCGGTCGGCGAGAAGATATATTGTGAGATTATTTATGCCGAGGCCGATGAGGGAAATGATGAAAAACGAGAGATATTCCACCGGAATATCCTCGTTTTTGCTATGGAACGTCCAAAGACGGTTCCAGATATAGTTGTTCGTGGCGGCGAGAACAAAACCTGCTGAATTGGAAAGGAACTTGTTCAGCTTCGCTTTCTCCTTCAGCAGGTACGTCACGCCGAAATCCACTATCATGCCGGAGCAGCCGACCACTCCGAACTTGACGAATTTCAGAAGTAATATTTTATCAAATACTGCCAAGAGCCCTTACCACCCGAGAACGTATGCGAAAATGAGTGGAGCTACGATGGTCGCATCGGACTCGACGATGAAGCGGGGAGTGTCCTTGGAGAGCTTGCCCCAGGTGATCTTCTCGTTGGGCACGGCTCCGGAATAGGAACCGTAGGATGTGGTGGAGTCGGAGATCTGGCAGAAGTACGACCAAAGGGGCACGTCCTTCCACTCCAGGTCCTGAGCCATCATGGGCACTACGCAGATGGGGAAGTCACCTGCTGTGCCGCCGCCGATCTGGAAGAAGCCTACGCCGGCTCCGCCCGAATTGGCCCTGTACCACTCGGTCAGGTAGATCATGGTCTCGATACCGTTCTTGATCATGTTGGTGTCGAACTCACCCCTGATGCAGTGTGCGGTGAAGATGTTGGCAGTGGTGCAGTCCTCCCATGCGGGCACTACAATGGGGATGTTCTTCTCGCAGGCGGCGAGGACCCAGCTGTCCTTGGGGTCGATCTCGTAGTACTGCTCGAGCACTCCGCTGCGCAGCAGGCGGTAGATCACCTCCCAGGGGAAAAGTCTCTCACCCTTGGCCTTCATGTCGTTCCACACCTCTACGAGATGGTGCTCCAGTCTCCTGAAAGCCTCCTCCTCGGGTATGCAGGTATCGGTCACGCGGTTCATGTGGTTCTCGAGAAGCTCGTGCTCCTGCTCGGGAGTCAGGTCGCGGTAGTTGGGCACCCTCTTGTAATGGGAGTGGGCTACGAGGTTCATGATGTCCTCCTCGAGGTTGTTGGCCGAGCATGATACGATGGAGAATTTGCCCTGACGTATCATCTCTGCCAGAGAGATACCGAGCTCGGCGGTACTCATGGCTCCCGCCATTGCCAGCATCATCTTGCCGCCCCGGCTCATCAGTTCGTCGTATGCCTTTGCGGCGTCGACGAGGGTAGCCGAGTTGAAATGACGGTAGTGATGAGTGATGAATTTTGAGATAGGTCCTCTTTCCATTTTTTGTGTTTTTTTAATCGTGCCGCAAATTTATAAAATTTTAATAAATTTGCAGATTATTTATAAAAGACAAGAATCCGGATATGTTTGAGAATTTAACTGAGAAACTCGAAAGGTCATTTAAAATAATCAAGGGACAGGGCCGTATCACCGAGATCAACGTGGCGGAGACCCTGAAGGAGGTGCGCAGGGCGCTGCTCGATGCTGACGTAAGCTATCGTGTTGCCAAGGATTTCTGCAACGATGTCAAGGCCAAGGCCATGGGCCAGAACGTGCTGACAGCCGTCCGTCCCGACCAGATGATGATTAAGATAGTCCACGACGAGCTGGTGGCCCTGATGGGAAGCACGGCGGCGGATATTAATATAAAAGGTAAACCGGGAATCGTCCTGGTGGCCGGTCTGCAGGGTTCCGGTAAGACGACCTTCTGCGGCAAGCTGGCGCTCAACTGCAAGAGCAAGCGCGGTCTCAAGGTGATGCTGGTGGCCGGCGACGTGTACAGGCCTGCGGCTATCGATCAGCTGAAGGTGCTGGGAGGCCAGATAGAGGTGTTCGTCTACTCCGAGGACGGGGTGAAGGACCCTGTGAAGATTGCCAGGAATGCCATAGCGTACGCAACGAAGGAAAATTATTCTCTAGTCATCGTCGATACCGCCGGCCGTCTGGCCGTGGACGAGGAGATGATGGACGAGATTGCGGCCATCAAGGAGGCTGTTAAGCCCACTGAGACTCTCTTTGTTGTGGATGCAATGACCGGTCAGGACGCCGTGGAGACTGCCAAGGCCTTCAACGACCGTCTCGACTTCGACGGAGTGGTGCTTACCAAGATGGACGGTGATACCCGCGGCGGTGCCGCCCTCTCGGTCAAGGCCGTGGTCAACAAGCCGATCAAGTTCATCAGTTCCGGAGAGAAGATGGAGGCCCTCGATGTCTTCCATCCCGACCGTATCGCCGACCGTATCCTCGGCATGGGCGACGTGGTCTCCCTCGTTGAGAAGGCCCAGGAACAATACGATGAGCAGGAGGCCCGCAAGCTGGCCAAGAAACTGGCCAAGAATCAGTTCAACCTCTGGGATTTCTACCAGCAGATCCAGCAGATCAAGAAGATGGGCAACATCAAGGACCTCGCATCCATGATACCCGGCGTGGGCAAGGCCATCAAGGACGTGGATATCGACAACAACTCCTTCAAGAGCGTCGAGGCCATCATCCTCTCCATGACTCCCTACGAGAGGGAGAATCCGGCAGTGATCAACGGTTCCCGCCGCCGCAGGATAGCCGACGGCAGCGGCACCACCATAGCCGATGTCAACCGCCTCCTCAAGCAGTTCGAGGGCACCCGCAAGATCATGAAGACAGTGGCCTCCGGAGGCGTGCGCAGTGCGGTAAAGGCTGCAAAGGGAATGAGGCGCAGATAGTTCAGGATTTACAATTCAATTCAATAGTACCCAAATGATTCTTTTAAAAGGTAAGGAAACGGCAGAGGCCGTAAAGAAAGAGATAGCCGTCAAGGTTGCGGAGATGGTCTCCCGCGGGGAAAGGCCTCCCCATCTGGCGGCAGTGCTGGTAGGCGATGACGGAGCCAGCAAAACCTATGTGGCGAACAAGGAGAAGGCCTGTGCCGCAGTAGGCTTCAAGTCCACTTTGCTGACATTTCCGGATACTGTGACTGAGGAGGAGCTTCTCGGACAGATAGAAAAGCTCAACAACGATGACAGTGTGGACGGATTTATCGTCCAGCTTCCTCTGCCCGGACATATAGACGAGAGCAAGGTCATCAACGCCATCTCTCCGCTCAAGGATGTGGACGGTTTCCATCCTGAGAACGTAGGGCGTATGATATTAGGGGAGGATGCATTCCTGCCCGCCACACCCTACGGTATCCTGCTCCTGCTGGAACATTACGGTATAGAGACCTCCGGCAAGCACTGCGTGATACTTGGACGCAGCAATATAGTAGGCCGTCCGATGGCCAATCTTCTCTCCCGCAAAGCGTATCCCGGCGACTGCACTGTGACGATGTGCCACAGCCGCACGAAGGATATCGCCACGTACACGCGCAGAGCCGATATCATAGTGGCAGCCCTCGGTGTTCCGGAGTTCCTCAAGGCAGATATGGTCAAGGAGGGGGCTGTGGTCATTGACGTGGGTATCACCCGTGTGCCTGCGGACAATGACAGGGGGTACCGCATAGTAGGCGACGTGGATTTCGATTCAGTCGCCCCGAAATGCTCCTGCATCACCCCTGTGCCTGGAGGAGTAGGTCCCATGACGATTATCTCCCTGATGAAGAATACGCTCAGAGCCAGGGAATTGAAACTGATCAACCATAAATGACACTAATACTATGAAGCATGTTGTTTTGACTATCGCCGCAGCTCTTTTACTGGGCCTGACTGCATCCTGCATTTCAGACAGCGGCACTGACAAGGTGAAGGCCGGAGATACCCTGCCTGAATTCACCCTCTCATCCGAAGTTTATGGAAACCTGTCCTCATCCGAGCTCAAGGGCAAGGTCACATATCTCTGTTTCTTCGCCACTTGGTGCCCTCCCTGCCAGCTTGAGCTGGCAGCAATTCAGGATACGCTCCTGCCGATGTTCGGGGACAATGAGGACTTTCGCCTGGTGGTCGTGGGCCGGGAGCACACCGACGCCGAGCTGACAGAATATAACAAGACCAAGAACTTTACATTTGCCCTTTACCCTGATCCCGAAAGGAAGGTCTATTCTCTCTTCGCTGATGAGACCATCCCGAGAGCATATCTGATCGGCAGGGACGGCGTGATTGTCGATGCTGCTGTCGGCTTTGACGAAGAACATTTCGCCTCTGTGATGGATTCGGTCCGGGAGCTGCTGGGCAGCGGAACGTCTGTTGAACTTTAGTTGATTTTCCTATGAGATATTTTTCCAATTTTCTTGCAGCTGTCCTGACGGCAGCTGTAGTATGCGGATGCGCTGAGAAGAAGCCCCGCGTCGCCATAGTCGGAGTAGGTATTGAGTGCAGCACATTCTCGCCTGCCCGCACCACTCTAGATATGTTCCGTCCTCTGTACGGAGAGGACATAATCAAGTCATATCCCTTCTTCGAGGGAGAGAACAATGAACTGCTCGCCCGTGCCGACTGGGTACCGACTATCGTTGCCTGGGCTACCCCCGGCGGAATGGTTACCCGCGAGTGCTATGACACCCTGCTCAACCAGTCGCTCCGTCTGCTGAAGCAGAATATGCCCTACGACGGCATTTTCCTGGATATTCACGGTGCGATGAGCGTGGAGGGACTGGATGATCCTGAAGGAGATTATATCACCAGGATACGCGAGGTGGTCGGAGACGATGTCCTGATTTCCACTTCTATGGACCCTCACGGCTGCGTCTCACCCAGACTTGCCCAGAATACGGACCTGATAACCTCTTACCGCATGGCTCCTCATACAGACCGTTATATCAGCCGTGAGCGCGCAATCGTCAACCTGCTGGACCGTCTCGAGAGCGGAAAGGGCAAGCCCGCCTACAAGGCTTGGGTCAAGGTGCCTATCCTTCTGCCCGGTGAGAAGACCTCTACCCGCGTAGAGCCCGGTAAGTCCCTCTATGCAGCTATCGAGCCGATCGAGGCTCAGGACGGAGTAATCGATGCCGCTATCTGGATGTCCTATCCTTGGGCTGATGAGCCGCGCAACCACGGCGTGGTGGTGGTGACCGGTGACGACAGCCTGCAGGTGACGGCGGGAGCCAAGTCCCTGGCAGAGCATTTCTGGTCGATACGCGACAAGTTTGAGTTCGTGGCACCTACAGCCTCTCTCGAAGAGGTGCTGGCCAATGCCATAAAGAGTGACAAGAAGCCTTACTTCATCAGCGACATGGGTGACAATCCCACTGCCGGCGGTGCAGGTGACGTGACCTGGACTCTGGAGAAGCTGCTTGCCCGTCCAGAATTCAAGAAAGCTGACGGCAAGACTCTGGTGTATGCGGCTATTCCCGGTCCAGAGATGGTGGCCCAGGCCAAGGAAGTGGGTGAGGGCGGACATGTCCGCTGCAAGGTGGGCGCCGCTGTGGATGACCGCTATGCACCTCCGGTGATGCTGGACGGTACTGTCGTAAAGATTCTGGACCGCGAGCGCAACGATCAGGTGGTTGTCAAGGTCGGCTCGATGCTGGTCATCGTGGGCGAGGACCGCAGTCCCTATCATTACAAGGGAGACTTCGAGCGTCTGGGCATCGACCCCTATGACGTGGACATCATCGTGGTGAAACTCGGCTACCTGACCGAGGAGCTCTACGAGATCAGCCACGCAGGCGACTGGATGATGGCCCATACCCGTGGCGGTGTGGACCAGGATCTCCTGCAGCTGCCCTACAAGCGTCTCGAGCGTCCGATCTATCCCCTCGATCCAGACATGCCGGATCCTGACCTCGAAGTCGTCTTCATGTAGGCGGCCGTACTTTGCGTTACCCGACTATCTCGGCATCGTGGAAGCGGAAGTGCTCATGGATGCGGCGCAGTCTGATGCTGAGGGCGATGAGCAGGACACCGAAGAAGATGAATGCGCAGCCGGTGAGGATGACTACCGAGGCTGTTCCGAGAGTCAGGGGGAAGAATGTGATGCCGAGTGACAGGAGCAGCAGGATAACGCCTCCGGCGATTACCCATCCGCTGCCGCGGACGCGGAACGAGTCCATGTCACTGCCGAGTCCGATGATCATGAAACTGTGGAACATCATCCAGACCCCGAGGATGACCGGCAGCACTACCAGGGTGATGCGCGGATAGCAGCACAGGAAGAGGCCTATGAGCAGGTCCAGTATGCCGCCCACGAT
>DVGV01000080.1 GCA_018712545.1 Candidatus Coprenecus merdigallinarum
GCGGAGGCCATGGGCAGTTATCATCGAACTCACGCACCCCAAGTGGTTTCCTTTACTGCGCCTACTGGTGCGGGTAAGACAATTATTATGGCGTCTCTGATCGAGAATATTTTCTTTGGTGACGAAAACTATGTGGAACAACCCGGCTCTATTATTGTGTGGTTATCTGACTCTCCACAGCTGAACGAGCAGTCTAAGCAAAAAATTGATGCAAAAGCGGATAAAATTCGGCTTGGCCAGTGCGTTACGATCAGCGAGGACTCTTTTGACCAAGAAGTATTTGATGATGGTCATATCTATTTCCTAAATACACAGAAGCTTTCTGCAACATCGAAGCTAACAAAAAATGGTGATGGGCGTACCTACACTATCTGGCAGACTATTGCAAATTCCGTGCGTGATAAAAGTGACAGACTTTACTTTATCATTGACGAGGCACACCGGGGCATGCAAGGCAACGAGGCAAGCAAGGCTACTACCATCATGCAAAAATTTATCAAGGGCAGCAGTGTGGACGGTATCCCGCCTATGCCGGTAGTAATTGGTATGTCTGCAACGCCTCAGCGATTTAATGCGTTGGTAGAGGGAACTGCTTCTACGATTCACAAATGTGTTGTTACGGCGGATGAAGTACGCGCATCTGGGCTTCTAAAGGACAGAATCGTTATTACATATCCCGAAGAGGATGCCGTTAACAATGATATGGCAATCTTACAAGCAGCAGCGGATGACTGGAAAGAAAAATGGGAACATTGGACACAGTATTGCTATGAGCAGCATTATGCCTATGTCAATCCGATTCTAATTGTGCAGGTATTAAACGGAAGCGGGAAAAAACTGACGGACACGGACTTGGATGATTGTCTTAGTAAAATTGAGGAACGAACTGGAGTTAAGTTTGAGGCAGGCCAAGTCGTTCATACTTTTGGTCAGACAGCCGCCAATATACAGGTAAATGGCCTTGATGTCCGTTATGAGGAGCCGTCTCGCATTGCCGACGACCGTAACATTCGTGTTGTATTTTTCAAAGAGAACCTGTCCACCGGCTGGGACTGTCCTCGTGCAGAAACCATGATGTCTTTTAAGCGCGCCAATGATGCAACATATATCGCGCAGCTTCTTGGGCGTATGATAAGAACGCCTATGCAGATGCACATTGAGGTGGATGATGTCTTAAATGATGTTCATCTTTATCTACCTTATTTTAACGAGGATACTGTTAAGGATATTGTAGAGGCGCTCCAAAACAGTGAAGGTGGCGAAATCCCAGCAGATATTGTTGGGGAGTCTACGGCGGGGAAAAAATTTGATACTCTTACGGTTAAATCCGGAAAAAAGGGCAAATCAACTCCTTGTCCAGGACAGCTGACATTGGATGGACTATTGCATAATCCGACGCAAAGTGATTTGAATCACGTCGCCAATCCTGTAAGCACCGAAACTTCCGATAGACCCGATTCTACGATGAGAGTAGAGCCGGCTATTCAAAATCCACAACAGGAGCTGCAGAAATCCAATCAGGCGCAGCCAGTATCAGATGCTGAAAACCAGCCAAATTCTGAAACGCATATTGGTAATGTGACATCTCTTGATAGTCCCTCTGTGACTGATAATGTACCAGCTACGATGGAAGGCCACACTTCCTCCGCAAGCGAGACTCCTACAGATTTATTTGACCGGGAAGCGGTAATGAAGTTCATAAATGATTCAGGTCTGCTGTCGTACAATGTACGGTCGTTGCGGATTAACAATTATTTGAAACCCTCGCACATATACTGCGGCACCTCGGCAGAGTAAATTAATTTCCTATGCTCTCGGTTTCTGCGTATATTTGCATTCCATTTTCAATTTATGAGCAGAAAGAAAGAAAAAGAGATAGTCCGCGGTGTGACCGTGGAGTCCGTCGGCGCTGAGGGAAAGGCGATTGCGCATATTGACGGAAAGGTCGTGTTCGTGTCCAATGCCGTGCCGGGGGATGTCGTGGCCGTGCGGATCGACAAGCGCCGGGAGAAGTACTTCGAGGGTACGCTGGTCGAAATCGAGCAGCCCTCGCCTGACCGGGTGGAGCCATTCTGCGAACATTACAAGGACTGCGGGGGCTGCGCCTGGCAGGAACTCCCCTATCACCTGCAGCTCAAGTACAAACAGCAGCAGGTCGTGGACCAGTTCGCCCGCATCGGACATCTGCCGATGGACCAGGTGGAGGTGCTGCCGATCCTGCCGTCGGAGCGCACTACGGAGTACCGCAACAAGCTGGAATTTACCTTTTCAGACCGTCGGTGGCTGCAGAGCGGAGAGGACCCTTCGTCGGTATTCGACCCTCCTACCCCGCTCGACCCCTCGCAGTTCGAGGGAGGAGTCTTCCCGAGGCACCTGCGCGGAGGGTATTCGTCCGTCAATACCAACCCCGCCGGATTTGCCCTCGGATTCCACATTTCCAAGGCATTTGACAAAATACTGGATATCAGGCACTGCTGGCTGCAGCCGGAGCCTTCCAACGAGATACGCAACTTCATCAGGCAGTACGCCATAGTACACGGCCTGCCCTTCTTCAACATCCGGGAGCAGAGCGGCTTCCTGCGCAACATCATCATCCGCACCAATCTTAAGGGGGAGGTGATGCTGACCATCATGTTCGGAGCGCATCCGCCTAGGCTCGGGTGGCTGCAAAGCGGATTCAGGCCCTCCGACTGCGACGCCGAGGCCGAGAAGCTATTCGACGTGCTTATGGAGCGTTTCCCGCAGATCAAGTCGCTCAACTACCTGTACAACGGGCGGATGAACGACGCGATAAACGACCAGGAGATATTCAATGCGAGGGGCGAGGACGCGATATACGAGGAAATGGAGGGACTGCGGTTCAAGATCGGGCCGAAATCCTTCTACCAGACCAATCCGCTGCAGGCCTACAGGCTCTACTCGACGGTGCGCGAATTTGCGGATTTCCAGGGCGGGGAGCACGTCTACGACCTCTACACCGGGACCGGGACGATAGCCCTGTTTGTGGCCCGGAGTGTGGCTTCGGTGGTGGGCGTGGAATACGTGCCCGAGGCCATCGCCGACGCCAAGGTCAATGCCCGGATCAACGGCATCGACAACTGCCGGTTCTACGCCGGGGACATGAAGGACATCCTCACGCCGGAGTTCGTCGCAGCACAGGGAGCCTCGCCCGACGTGGTGATACTCGACCCGCCCAGGGCAGGGGTACACCCTTCGGTCATCGAGGTGCTGCTCGGAACCGGGGCGCGAAAGATCGTGTACGTAAGCTGCAATCCGGCCACTCAGGCCCGCGACCTCGCCATGCTTACCTCCGGCGGAGCGTACCGGCTGGTCAGGATCAGGCCGGTGGACATGTTCCCGCACACCACTCATGTGGAGAATGTGGCGCTTCTGGAGAAAGTGGACTGCTGATTACCGATAATAAGATGTTATGAATGTCAGAAGATTCGTAATAACATCTGTCCTGTGCATCTGCTGCATGACCGCCGCTGCCGGAAAAGACCTGCGCGGAGACATTGAGAAAGTCATCGCTGGCAGGCAGGCTACAATAGGAGTGGCCGTAATGTGCGGAGACACTGTCATAACGGTGAACAACAGCCGGAAGTATCCTCTCATGAGTGTGTTCAAGCTGCATGTCGCGGTAACGGCTCTGAGGAAAATGGATGCGGAGGGCATTCCGCTGGACAGCACGGTGCTTATCCGCTCGGAGCAATTGCATGAAAATACCTACAGCCCGCTGAGAGACAGGTACCCTGGGCAGGACATCCGGATTTCCTACCGGGATATTGTCGGATACACTGTCTCGCACAGCGACAACAACACCTGTGACTTGCTGATCGGTTTCACAGGCGGTATAGACAAAGTCGACTCATGCATCAAGTCGCTCGGAATAACGGACCTGAACCTGACTGAGACCGAGGCGGACATGCACGGGGACATCCGGAACGGCTATCTCAACTGGAGCACGCCGATGTCCGTTGTCCGGCTGTTTGAGAAAATATATTCGGGAGAGATTTTGAGCACGGAACATTCCGCATTTTTAGAGCGGATTCTGCTGGAATGTTCATCCGGCCAGGATAAGCTGAAGGCAGGCCTTCCCGGGGATGTGCCTGTCGCGCATAAGACCGGACACTCTGACCGGCTGCCCGACGGCACCATGATCGGGGATGCCGATGCCGGGGCGATCTATATGCCGGACGGCAGGAAATGCTATGTATCAGTTCTGATTATGGATTCGAAGGAGACGGATGAAGTGAATGCCGGCGTGATGGCGGAGATAGCCGGGATTGTTTACAGATACTTTAAGATATGAAAATGGAAAACGAGAAAATATACGGACAGACTACGATATGCGCCCGGGCGACGGCTCCGGGACAGGGGGCGGTCGCGATAGTGCGCATCAGCGGACCGGAGGCGGTGGAGGTGCTGGACAAGGTGTTCCGGCCTTTCAAGGACAAAGGGCCGCGGGCTGCGGAGTTCCGGCCCAGGGAGATGCACTACGGGCGGATTATTTTCCCTGAAAGCCCCGGTCATTCCACCGATAATGCCGAGACCGTCATCGACGAGGTGATGGCAGTGACCTTCCGTGCCCCCCACTCCTACACCGGAGAGGATTCCGCAGAGATATATTGTCATGGTTCCCAATACATTGTGTCCGAGATTCTGAGGGCGCTCCTCGCCGCAGGAGCGGTAATGGCCGCCGCCGGAGAATTTACCAAACGGGCCTTTCTCAACGGACGGATGGACCTCGCCCAGGCCGAGGCGGTCGCGGATCTGATAGCCTCCGAGAACAGAGCGGCCCACGACATTGCCCTGAAACAGATGCGCGGCGGCTATTCCTCCGAGCTGCAGGAGATGCGCTCGCAGATGGTGGACATCGTGTCACTGATGGAGCTGGAGCTGGACTTCAGCGAGGAGGACGTGGAATTCGCCGACCGGAGCCAGGTGCTCGCCCTCCTCGACCGGGTATCGGAGCACATCTCGCGCCTCGTGGACTCATTTGCCCTCGGAAATGCCATCAAGAACGGCATCCCCACCGCCATCGTAGGAGCCGTCAACACCGGCAAGAGCACCCTCCTGAACGCCCTTTTAGGTGAGGAACGGGCCATCGTCTCCGACATCGCCGGCACCACCCGCGACACCATCGAGGACACCGTCAACATCGCCGGCACCACCTTCCGCTTCATCGATACCGCCGGCATCCGCGACACCGCCGAAACCATCGAGGCCATCGGTATCAACCGCACCTACAGCACCATCGAGCGCGCCTCCGTCATCCTCCTCATGCTCGACGCCACCAGACCCGGGACATTCGGGGAATCCTTCGGGGCCATCGCCTCGCGGCTTAACCATGTCCCCTCCACTCATAGCGGAATCAGCGAGCGGACACTGCTGATACTGCTCAACAAGGCGGACCTGCTCAGCGAGCCGGAAATCCCCGCGATGCTGACATCAGCCGATGACCTCGCCCGCCGGAAGGGCCTCTCCCCTACCCGCACCCTCGCCATCAGCGCCCGCAACCACCTCGGCCTCCCCGAAATCACCGCAGCCCTCACCGCCACCGCCGCAGCCCACACAACCGACACCTCCGCCACCCTCGTCACCAACCTCCGCCACTACCAGGCCCTCCAGAAAGCCCTGGAAGCCCTCACCCGCGCCCGCGAAGCCCTCCTCGCCGGAGTCTCCACAGAATTCGTAACGCAGGACATACGCGAGGCCCTGCACCATATCGGGGAGATTTGCGGGGAGGTTACTTCGGAGGAGGTGCTGGGGACTGTGTTCTCGAGGTTTTGCATCGGTAAGTAAATCCCTGATTATCAATTTATTAAATTGATTGCAGTCGGTTAATATGGCGCTCTATACGGGCGCCTTTTTTTGTTGATCAATCCATTTTAATATGGAACAACCATACCTACTACATCACTACCGGCTATTTCAATTTCAAAATCAGGATGGTCATCACTAATCGATAATTGGATAATTTTATCCAATATCTCGTCCTTGATTAGAGCTTCACCT
>DVGV01000081.1 GCA_018712545.1 Candidatus Coprenecus merdigallinarum
ATAATGACTGAAGAAGTCATATCTGTGAGATTCTTTAAATCTATTACGGGAGTCAAGGGACTGTATGAGATACGCATAGAAGAGGGTGGCAATATTTATAGGATTTTCTGTTGTCTTGATGAGGGATATCTAGTGATATTGTTGAGTGCTTTTCAGAAAAAGACACAGAAGACACCTGGAAAAGAGATTGAAAGAGCTGTGAGGATAATGAATGAGTACTACAGTAGGAAAGATAAAATACATGAAAATGACAGATAGTGAATTGAAAGCACTTGGATGCACCGATATAGAGGAGATGATCTCAGAGGATTTTGGAGTTCCCGGGACGGATGAGCGAGAGGCTTTTGACCGGGAGGCGGAGGCATTTATCCTGGCGGAGCGTCTGAAGGAGGAACGCCGTAAGGCCGGTCTGACGCAGGAGCAGCTGGCGGCGAAGATAGGCACGAAGAAGTCCTATATCTCCCGCATCGAGAACGGGAAGACGGACGTGCAGCTCTCGACCCTTTTCAAGATATTCCAGGGGCTGGGCAAGCGGGTCAGCATCACCATACTTTGACATTGCCGGAAAGCTTAGCACATTTTTTGCAAATCTTCCAAGGAATTCCATATCTTTGTAAGTTGTACAAAAAATGTTTTTAGATGGCATCATTTAATGGATTAATGAAGAAACTGTTCGGCTCCAAGGCGGACAGGGATATGAAGGAGATCAAACCTATTCTGGACAAGGTCCTGGCGGCTTATGACCGTATCGACAAGCTTTCGGATGACGGGCTCAGGGCCGAGACAGACAGGATCAAAGAAGTGATTCATAATAAAATAGCGGCAGACGAGGAACGGAAGAAGTCTCTCCGTGCCCAGCTTGAGGACGTCACCATCGCCGTCGAGAAAAAGGAGGCGCTGGCCACAGAGGTGGACAAGCTTACCAAGAAGATCGACGAGGAGATAGAGGAAGTGCTCAACGAGGTGCTGCCCGACGCTTTCGCTGTGATGAAGTCTACTGCCCGCAGGTTCAAGGGGCAGGAGGTCATCGAGGTTACCGCCACCGACATGGACCGCGAGTTCAGCGCAAAGCATGATTACGTCAGGATCGAGGGGGACAAGGCCTATTGGAGCCATACCTGGATGGCCGGCGGCAACCCTATCACCTGGGACATGGTTCATTATGACGTGCAGCTCATCGGCGGTATCGTCCTGCATCAGGGCAAGATAGCCGAGATGGCCACCGGTGAGGGAAAGACTCTCGTGGCTACTCTGCCTGTTTTCCTGAATGCGCTGGCCGGCAAGGGTGTCCATGTGGTAACCGTGAACGACTACCTCTCCAAGCGAGACTCCGAGTGGATGGGCCCTCTCTACCAGTTCCACGGCCTGAGAGTTGACTGCATCGACAAGCATCAGCCCAACTCGGCCGCGCGCCGCGCCGCATACCGTGCCGACATCACATTCGGAACCAACAACGAGTTCGGTTTCGACTACCTCCGCGACAACATGGCCATCGACCGCAGCGACCTCGTGCAGCGAAAGCATCACTACGCGATAGTCGACGAGGTGGACTCGGTGCTCATCGACGATGCCCGTACACCTCTTATTATATCCGGCCCCGTGCCCAAGGGCGACGACCAGCAGTTTGCCGAGTACAAGCCTTATGTCGAGCGCCTCTACAACGCTCAGAAACAGCTTGTCACTAAGCTCCTTACCGATGCAAAGAAGCTCATCGCCGAAGGAAAGGAGACCGAGGGCGCCAAACTCCTGCTGCGTGCCCATAAGGGACTGCCCAAGTACAACCCCCTGATCAAGTTCCTCTCCGAACCGGGTATGAAGCAGCTCCTGCAGAAGACAGAGAACTTCTACATGCAGGACAACAACAAGCAGATGTACCTGATTACCGATGATCTTTATTTCGTAATCGAGGAGCAGACCAAGACCGTCGAGATGACCGACAAGGGCAATGACCTTATCGCAGCCAGCGTATCCGACGAGAAGTTCTTCATCCTTCCCGACATAGGCAGTGAGATCGCCGAACTGGAGAAAGAAAACATCACTCCGGAGGAAAAGCAGGCCAGGAAGGCGGCTCTTCTGGCCGACTACGCACTCAAGTCCGAGCGTGTCCACACCGTCACCCAGCTGCTCAAGGCCTACGCCATGTTTGAGCGCGATGTGGAGTACGTGGTGATGGACAACAAGATCAAGATCGTCGACGAGCAGACCGGACGTATCCTCGAGGGACGCCGCTACTCCGACGGACTGCACCAGGCCATCGAGGCCAAGGAGAACGTGAAGGTCGAGGCCGCCACCCAGACCTTCGCCACCATCACCCTCCAGAACTATTTCAGGATGTACCACAAGCTGGCCGGTATGACCGGTACCGCCGAGACAGAGGCCGGCGAGTTCTGGTCCATCTACAAGCTGGACGTGGTGGTCATCCCCACCAACCGTCCCGTTATCCGCAAGGATGAGGACGACATCATCTATAAGACCAAGAAAGAGAAATACAACGCTGTCATAGCCCGTATCGTGGAACTGACCGAGGCCGGACGTCCCGTACTGGTCGGCACCACCTCGGTCGAGATTTCCGAGCTGCTCAGCAGGATGCTCAAGCTCCGCGGCATAAAGCACAACGTGCTGAACGCCAAGCAGCACGCCCGTGAGGCCGAGATCGTGGCCCACGCCGGAGAGGCCTCGACGGTGACTATTGCCACCAACATGGCCGGCCGTGGTACCGATATCAAGCTCGGCCCCGGAGTCAAGGACGCCGGCGGACTCGCCATCATCGGTACCGAGCGTCACGACAGCCGCCGTGTCGACCGTCAGTTGCGAGGACGTGCCGGACGTCAGGGAGACCCCGGTTCTTCAGTATTCTACGTGTCCTTCGAGGACAACCTTCTCCGTCTCTTCGGCGGAGAGCGCATGGCCTCCATGGTCGACAAGATGGGCCTCAAGGAGGGTGAGCCCCTGCAGCATTCCATGCTCGCCAGCTCCATCGAGAGGGCTCAGCGCAAGGTCGAGGAGAACAACTTCGGTATCCGTAAGCGCCTCCTGGAATACGACGACGTGATGAACTCCCAGAGGGAGGTGATCTACAACAAGCGCCGCAACGCTCTCTACGGCGAGCGTATCGACGTGGACGTGATGAATATGATCGGGGACTGCTGCGAGGTGCTGGCTGACCGTTCCGAGAACATGGAATACGATGATTTCAAGCTCGAGGTGATGAAGCTCCTGTCGATCGACCCGTCCATCGACGCCGAGTTCTACAGGAACGCTTCCCGCGACAAGATATCGGAAGCCCTCAATGCGCAGATCCGCGGGGAGTATGCCCGCCGCAGTGAAGCCATGGTGGCCCAGGCATGGCCTATCATCAAGACTATCTACGAGCGTCAGGGGCAGCAGTTTGAGAATATCGCCGTGCCCGTCGGGGACGGTACCAAGGTCATGCGCGTGATTCTCAATCTCAAGAGGGCCTACGAGACAGAGGCCCGCGAGCTGGTGCGTGCTGTAAGCAAGACCATCACCCTGATAATGATAGACGAGGCGTGGAAGGAGCACCTCAGGGACATGGATGACCTCAAGCAGTCGGTGCAGAACGCCACATATGAGCAGAAGGATCCTCTGCTTATCTATAAGTTCGAGAGCTTCAATCTCTTCAAGGGTGTCATAGAGCGGATCAGCCGCGAGGTGATCAAGTTCCTCCTCCGGGCCAGCATCCCCGTCAGGGAGAATGCGCCCCAGAACGTCCGTGAGCCGGAGCGCCGCCGTACCGACATGAGCCGCATGAACACCTCCAGGACCGATATGGTCACCAACGGCGGACAGCCCAAGAGCAACGCACCCGTCCACGTGGAGAAGAAGGTCGGCCGTAACGATCCCTGTCCGTGCGGTTCAGGCAAGAAGTACAAGAATTGTCACGGAAGATTAGAAAACAACTAAAATTCAACGATATGGATAGATTTGACATAATAGTGGTAGGCTCCGGTCCCGGAGGTTACGTCGCAGCGGTCCGCGCCGCTCAGCTTGGCAAGTCCGTAGCAGTCATCGAACGTTCAGAGATAGGCGGTATCTGCCTCAACTGGGGCTGTATCCCGACCAAGGCCCTGCTCAAGAGCGCTCAGGCATATACTTACGCCTGTCATGCGGCGGAGTACGGCTTTGAGGCCACTGACGTCAAGGCCGACCTGGACAAGATGGTCGCCCGCAGCCGCGGTGTCGCCGCCCAGATGTCCAAGGGCGTGGAATTCCTCATCAAGAAGAATAAGATAACTCTCCTCCGCGGCGAGGCTGTACTCAAGAGCGGCCATACCGTTGAGGTCAATGACTTCGAGGCCGGAACCCGGACTGTTTATGAGGCTGACCACATCATCCTCGCAGTAGGTTCCAGGGCCAATTCCCTGCCTTTTGCTCCCATAGACGGCGAGCGCATCATCTCCTACCGTCAGGCACTCGTGCCCGACAAGCTCCCCAAGAGCCTGGCAGTCATAGGCTCCGGCGCCATAGGCAGCGAATTTGCATTCTTCTACCGCAGTCTCGGAGTGGAGGTATATCTCATTGAATATCTGGACCGCATCCTTCCCCTGGAAGATGATGACGTGTCGGCGCAGATCAGCCGCTCGTTCCGCAAGGCCGGCATCAAGGTGATGGCATCAGCGCAGGTCAAGAGCGTAGACACCGCCGGAGAGCTGTGCCGTCTGACAGTCGAGACCAAGAAAGGCACCGAGTACATCGAGGCCGAGACCGTACTTTCCGCAGTGGGTGTGATACCCAACACCGATTCGATCGGACTCGAAGAGGTGGGTGTGGAGATGGTCCGCGGCCGCAAGATAAAGGTGGACGAGTACTACCGCACCAACGTGGAGGGCGTCTACGCCATCGGAGACATCATCCCGACCCAGGCCCTGGCCCACGTTGCCTCGGCCGAGGGTATCTGCTGCGTCGAGGCCATCTGCGGTCTCAATCCTAAGCCGATCGACTACGGCAACATACCCGGCTGCACCTACGTCACCCCCGAGGTGGCTTCTGTCGGCATGACCGAGAGGGCCGTCAAGGAGGCCGGCATAGAGTACAGGGTCGGCAAGTTCTTTTTCCTCGCCTCGGGCAAGGCTACGGCCGCAGGGGAGAAGGACGGTTTCGTGAAGCTCATCATAGATTCCGCTACGGACAGGATTCTCGGAGCCCATCTTGTGGGAGCCAATGTCACTGAGATGATCTCCGGCATCGTCGCCGGCCGCAATGTCGGTATGACAGCCTCGGACCTGATTCATTCAGTCCATCCTCATCCCACTATGAGCGAGGCTATTATGGAGGCTGCCGAGGCTTCCCACGGACATTGTGTTCACCAGTAAAAACATAAGGACATGGCGAAAAATGAGATAATACCGCAGACTGCCGAGCTCAGCAGGATATCCAAGGGTACGAGGATGACCGGTCTGATGACCTCTTCCGCGGACATCCGCATCGACGGCACATTTGACGGAACGGTGTACACCAAGGGCAAGCTGGTAATCGGCGAGGCCGCCAATATCAAGGGCAGCATATATGCCCAGAGCTGTGATATCTGGGGCCATATGGAAGGCGATATCTTCATCGAGGATATCGTCAATTTCAAGGCCAATTCCAATTTCAAAGGCAACCTGAAGACTCCCAGGCTCAGCATTGAGGTCGGGGTAGTGTTCAACGGCACGTGCAGCATCATCTCCAAGGAAGAATACAGCAAGCACCTCCATGAGGTGCCGGAGCTCAACAAGGAGGCGGCACCCAAGCCCGCTGCAAAATAAGCGGAGCCTTATCTGCTATTCTATCGTATCCTTGATTTTGTATTCGTTCCGTGTGGCGCTGTTCCGCGAGACCAGCTCCCCGAGGAAACCGGTGAGGAAGAGCATGAAGCCCACGAGGATGGCGACGAGCGCCAGGTAGAAGAGGGGCTGGTCGGTGACGGAGCGGAATCTCAGGCCCTGGACCTGGGCAGCGACCTTGTCGATGATCAGCCAGAGGGCGATGACGAAGCCGATGAGGAAGGATACGATGCCCCAGACTCCGAAGATGTGCATGGGTTTCTTGCCGAAGCCGGAGAGGAACCATATCGTCATCAGGTCGAGGAAGCCGTTGAAGAAACGGCTCATTCCGAATTTGCTCTTCCCGTATTTGCGCTTGCGGTGCACCACCACCTTCTCCCCGATGCGGGTGAAGCCTGCATTCTTGGCGATGTAGGGGATGTAGCGGTGCATGTCGCCGTAGACCTCGATTTCCTTTACCACTTCGCCGCGGTAGGCCTTGAGGCCGCAGTTCATGTCGTGCAGCTTGAGGCCGGTGACCTTGCGGGCGGTAAAGTTGTAGATCTTCGAGGGTATGTTCTTGGTGAGGGTGTTGTCGTGGCGGACCTTCTTCCAGCCTGAGACGAGGTCGTAGCCGTCCTCGCGGATCATGCGGTAGAGCTCGGGAATCTCGTCGGGACTGTCCTGCAGGTCGGCGTCCATGGTGATGACCACCTCGCCTGCGGCCTCGCGGAAGCCTGTCTGCAGGGCGGCTGACTTGCCGTAGTTGCGGCGGAAGCTGTAGGCACGGATATGGGGATTGACATCGGAGAGCTCTTTAATCGTGTCCCATGACCCGTCATCGCTGCCGTCGTCTATCATGAGTATCTCGTACTCGATGCCTGCAATGGGGGAGCCGGCTATCGCCCGGTCTATCCACTCTGTCAGTTCGCGGAGGGACTCGTTCTCATTGTAGAGGGAAATAACAATCGAAAGATCCATGGGCGGTTATTCTTCAGTGTCGTTGTCGCTGGGCTGGGTATCCTGGTTGCTGAAAGGATTGGAGTCATTCTTCTTGGCGATGCCCGCAACTATTGCACAGACGATCAGGCCGCAGATGATGCATCCTATGAACTGGGAAAGAATCAGGATTACCGGCATCGAGCGGGACAGGGCATCATAGTCGAGCATGCCCGCTACACCCATTGACTCGTAGGTGGCAAAAATCTGGTCGAGCAGCTCGGTGAGCGATCCTGGAAGGAAAACGGTGTATGTCAGCAGCACAAAGAGGGTGCAGACCACCGCGGAAAGGGAGCAGACAGCCATACCGTATCCGTAGGACTGCCCGTAGCTGACGTAGTTCCAGGCTTCGGCGTTGCGCTTCATGGCATAGTATACGATGTAGACGGATGCGCAGAATTTTATGGCGCTCAGGATGGTGTTGAGGAAGCCGGGGAGCTCGAAGAGACTTGTGACAAGGTTTATCACGACGGAGACACTTGCGAGTATCAGACCGTATTTGGCGGCTTCGGACCAGTTAAGTTTGTAGTTCATTGTGGAAAATGTTGGATTTGACTGCAAATTTAGTAATTTTGCAGTTTGGAAAAACAACAAGGAACCGAAAATTTATCCTATTATGATAGATATCAGATTTCCTGACGGCAGTGTCAGAAGCTACGAGAAGGGCATCACCCCTTATCAGATTGCGGAGCAGATCTCTCCGCGCCTTGCAAGTGAGGTACTTGCAGCATCATTCAACGGAAAGGTAATAGACCTTGAGCTTCCCCTGAACGAGAGCGGAGAGCTCAAGCTGCACAAATGGGAGGACCAGGAGGCCAAGTCCACGTTCTGGCACTCGTCGTCCCACCTGATGGCCGAGGCTCTGGAACTGCTCTATCCCGGCATCAAGTTCGGTATCGGTCCTTCGATCGAGAACGGATTCTACTATGACGTGGATCTGGGAGACAGGACCATCACTGAGTCGGACCTCAAGAAGATCGAGGACAAGATGATCGAGCTGGCCCGCCAGAAACAGCATTTCGTACGCAAGGAAGTGTCCAAGGCCGAGGCTATGGACACCTATACGAAGAAAGGCGACGAGTACAAGTGCGACCTTATCGGAGGTCTCGAGGACGGTACCATCACTTTCTATACCAACGGCAGCTTCACCGACCTGTGCCGCGGACCTCATCTGAGGGACACCTCGGTCATCAAGGCCGTCAAGCTGACCTCCATCGCCGGAGCCTACTGGAGAGGCGACGAGCACAACAAGATGCTCACCCGTATCTACGGCATCACCTTCCCCCAGAAGAAGCTGCTCGACGAGTACATTGCCCTGATGGAGGAGGCCAAGAAGAGGGATCACCGCAAGATAGGCAAGGAGCTGGAGCTCTTCACATTCTCCTCAAGAGTGGGAGCCGGCCTGCCTCTGTGGCTGCCTAAGGGCGCCGCTCTCCGCGAGCGTCTGGAACAGTTCCTGCGCAAGGTTCAGAAGGAGTACGGCTATCTGCCCGTAATCACTCCCCACATCGGTCAGAAGGAGCTCTACGTGACATCCGGTCACTACGCCAAGTACGGAGCTGACTCCTTCCGCCCCATCACAACTCCCCAGGAGGGCGAGGAATTTCTGCTGAAGCCCATGAACTGCCCTCACCACTGTGAGATATACCGCAGCAAGCCCCATTCGTATAAGGACCTACCCATCCGTCTGGCCGAGTTCGGTACGGTGTACCGCTACGAGCAGAGCGGCGAGCTGCACGGTCTGACCCGCGTGCGCGGTTTCACTCAGGACGACGCTCACATCTACTGCCGTCCCGACCAGCTCAAGGAGGAGTTCTGCAAGGTGATTGACATCGTGCTCTACATCTTCAAGACCCTCAACTTCGACGAGTACATCGCCCAGGTATCCCTGCGCGACAAGAACGACCGCAGCAAATATATAGGTACCGACGAGAACTGGGAGAAGGCCGAGCGGGCCATCATCGAGGCCGCCGAGGAGAAGGGCCTGAAGACCATCGTCGAGTACGGTGAGGCCGCCTTCTACGGTCCCAAGCTGGACTTCATGGTCAAGGACGCCATCGGCCGCCGCTGGCAGCTGGGTACCATCCAGGTGGACTACAACCTGCCCGAGCGCTTCGAGCTCGAGTACACCGGTGCCGATGACAAGAAGTACCGCCCCGTGATGATTCACCGCGCCCCCTTCGGCTCCATGGAGAGGTTCGTGGCAGTGCTCATCGAGCACACCGGCGGCAAGTTCCCTCTGTGGCTCACCCCCGAGCAGGCAGTGGTGCTGCCCATCAGCGAAAAATACAACGATTACGCAAAAAAAGTTTGCGAATTGCTTAATAATTACGATATTCGCGCCTCGATTGACGAACGCAACGAGACTATCGGCAAGAAAATCAGGGAGAATGAGCTCAAGCGCATTCCCTTCCTGCTGGTGGTCGGCGAGAAGGAGGCCGAGAACGGAACCGTCTCCGTACGCCGTCAGGGCGAGGGCGACCAGGGCTCGATGACTCCCGAAGAGTTCGCTGCGAAAGTCAACGAGGAAGTAAAAAACATGATTAACTAAAAGTTTAAGGAGGACAACTTTATCGCAACACCAGTCAAAAAGCGCCCCTTTACGGGTGCTCCCAGGCCCGCCGCTCCCCAGCAGCACAACGAGGGCCACAACAGCAATGGACAGGGCAACCGCCAGCCGGACAGCCGGAAAGACGACGGACCCAGGGTCAATGACGAGATCACAGCACCTAAGGTAAGGCTCGTGGGAGACAATATCCCGCAGCCCGGTATCTATCCATTGAGGGAAGCCCAGAGGCTGGCAGAGAGCCTCGAGCTGGATCTGGTGGAGATTTCCGCCAAGGTGGATCCCCCGGTCTGCAAGATCATAGACTACCAGAAGTATGTCTATCAGCAGAAAAAGAAGGCGAAGGAGATGAAGTCCAACGCCTCCAAGGTGGTGATAAAGGAGATCCGCTTCGGACCGAACACAGACGAGCACGACTTCCAGTTCAAGCTCAAGCACGCCATCAACTTCCTGCAGGAAGGCTCGAAGGTCAAGGCGTATGTGTTCTTCCGGGGCCGTTCCATCCTCTTCTCCGAGCAGGGCGAGAAGCTCCTGCTGCGCTTCGCCCTCGAACTGGAGGAGTACGGCAAGGCGGAGCAGATGCCCAAGCTGGAGGGAAAGAGGATGATAATGATGATCGCTCCTGTAAAGAAGAAATAACCGTTTTGTAACGTTTTTATAGTTTAACTAAATTTATTGTAACAATGCCCAAAATGAAGACCAACTCCGGTGCCAAAAAGCGCTTCGTGCTTACCGGAACTGGAAAAGTGAAGAGAAGACACGCTTACCACAGCCACATTCTCACCAAGAAGACGACAAAGCAGAAAAGGAACCTCAACAAGGTGGTCATTGCCGATGCATGCGACACCAAGAGGATCAAGGAAATGATTGTCGCCTAAGTTTTAAGTTCATTTAATTTATTGTTTAACTGAATGTTCCAGCAGAAAAAGTCTCCCGAAAGGGGGGAGCGCTGACATTCTTAAAATCAAAAAGTGCAGTATGCCTAGATCAGTGAATTCGGTGGCCTCAAGAGCCCGCCGCAAGAAAATTCTCAAACAGACCCGCGGTAACTTCCTCGCCAGGAAGAACGTCTGGACCGTAGCCAAGAACACCTATGAGAAAGGTTTGGGTTACGCGTACCGCGACCGTAAAGCCAAGAAACGCAACTTCCGTTCGCTTTGGATTCAGCGTATCAACGCCGCTGCCCGCGAGCACGGTATGAACTATTCCCAGTTCATCGGCGCTCTCGCAAAGCAGAACGTAGGTCTCAACCGCAAGGTGCTTGCCGACCTGGCCCTGAACAACCCTCAGGCTTTCGAGGCAGTGATCAACTCTGTGAAGAAGTAATCACACCTTAGCAGCACGTGAAAGAGCTCCTGCATAATAAGTGGTTCCGGTTCGGAGTCTGGGCCGTCCTCTATCTCCTCTGGGTGATATGGCTCGGAAATTACTGGTGGCTCCTCGGCCTCCTGGTGATTTTCGACATCTTCATCACCAGGAAGGTGAAGTGGGCTTTCTGGAAGAAGAACTACAAGGAGGGCGAGAAGCACAACGTATGGCTGGACTGGCTCGACGCCATCATCTTCGCCGTCATCGTGGTCGTCCCTCTCAATATCTTCTTTCTCCAGGCCTTCCGCATACCTTCCTCGTCCATGGAGAGCACTCTGATGACGGGAGACTACTTGTTTGTAGGCAAGCTGGCCTATGGCCCCAAGCTGCCCGAGAGACCTCTTTCCATACCTTTTGTCCACAACACGATCTTCGGTAAGAAATCCTATTCGGACCTTATCAAGCGCGACTACAGGCGTCTGGCCGGCTTCGGTGACGTGGAGCGCGGAGACATCGTGGTGTTCAACTTCCCTCACGGGGACACGGTCCTCGCCAAATTGCCCGCCGACGATTACTACACTCACGTGCGGTTCAACGGCAGGGAGTATACCGAGAAGACCTACGGCCCCCTGATCGTAAGGCCCGTGGACAAGGAGGACAACTATGTGAAGAGATGTGTCGCTGTCGCCGGAGACACCCTCGAGGTGCGTGACGGAGAGGTATTCGTCAACGGAGAGCCTCTCGAAGTCTTCCCCGGTGTGCAGAACACTTATAGAGTAGTCACCAACGGCTCCCCGATCAATTCCAAGATACTCGAGGACGCCGGCGTCCAGACCGCGGGCGTATGGTTCGACGCTTCCCTGCCCGGGTATCCGTCGATGGCCATGACAGCGGAGGCAGCGGACAGGATAGCCGCAGTCGCCAATGTTCAGGAATGCCGCCGCAACGTGGACGTCTATCCTCCCGATTACCCGGATTCCTACCTGATGATCTTTCCGTTTACGGAGGATTTCAAGTGGACGAGGGACAACTACGGTCCCCTCTACATTCCGGCCAAGGGAGACAGTGTGGCCCTGACTCTGGAGAACCTTCCCCTCTACCGCCGCATCATCGATGTATATGAGGGACATGACCTTGAGGTTCAGGACAGTACCATAGTGATAGACGGCCGCCCCGCGACCCATTATACCTTCGCTATGGACTACTACTTCATGATGGGTGACAACAGGCACAACTCTCTCGACTCCCGCTACTGGGGCTTCGTACCCGAGAACCACGTCGTCGGCAAACCCCGCGTGGTATGGTTCTCGAAGGATCTCAACAAACCTTTCCCTCGGAATATCAGATGGAACCGATTGTTGAAGTTTGTGTAAAAAATTTGGAATTTAAAGAAAAAAAGGGGATATTTGCAGCCCTTTGAAATTTAGAAATAAAATAGGAAAAATATAATATGGCACGTGTTTGTCAAGTAACAGGAAAGAAGAGGGTGATCGGAAACAATGTTTCCCACTCCAAGCGTCGTACGAAACGCGAGTTCGCTCCCAACCTGAAGGTTAAGCGCTTCTGGCTCGAGGAGGAGAACAGATTTGTCACTCTGAAGGTCTCTGCTGCCGGCATGAGGACCATCAACAAGAACGGTCTCGCAGCTACTCTGAAGGCCGCTCAGGAAAAAGGTTTAATCGACATTTATTAACGGAGGATACTAATCATGGCAAAGAAAGCAAAAGGCAACAGAGTGCAGGTGATCCTCGAGTGCACAGAGCAGAAGGACAGCGGAGTTCCCGGAATCTCCCGTTACATCACCACCAAGAACAAAAAGAACACTACCGAGCGTCTGGAGCGCAGGAAATACAATCCCTACCTCCGCAGAGTAACTGTACACAAGGAAATTAAATAAGTTATAGCATATGGCAAAGAAAGCGGTTGCAACCTTCAGCGGCGACAAGGCCTCCAAGAGGACATTTGTCAAATGTATCAGGATGGAAAAATCCGACCGTACCGGTGCCTATATCTTCAAGGAGGATTTCGTAGCCACCGATAAGACCAAGGAGTTCTTCGAGAAAAAGTAAATTTTATTGGTTAATATTCATAGACGGGGTGCCGGTGACGACACCCTGTTTTTATTTTGTGTTTATGGAATTACAGGAAATAATAGACAGGACGGTGGCAGCGTATGCGCCGCTGGTCAAGGCCTCCTCCGAGGCTTACTGGGAGGGAACGACGACGGGAAATGCGGCGGCATTTGACCGTTATGCAGAGATAAACAAGAAAATAGCGGAGCTCTTTTCCGACGCGGGAACTTTCGAGGAGCTGCACCGGATCAAGGAGTCCGGAAGCGTTACGGAGCCTCTGCTGCGGCGGCAGCTTGAGGAACTGTACAACAGTTTCCTTGCCCGGCAGGCCGACAGGTCCCTGCTCGGGGCCATCATTGAGAAGGAGACGGCCCTCGAGCGGAAGTATGCCGCTTTCCGGGCGGATTTCCGCAGTCGCAGGATCAATGACAATGAGGTGGAACGGCTGCTGCGGACCTCCTTGGACTCTGCGGAGCTCCGGGATGTCTGGGAGGCGCACAAGGCCGTCGGCCGGGAGGTGGCAGGCGATATCCTGGAAGTCGTGCGGCTGCGGAACCAGCTGGCGGATGCCCTCGGATTCACCAATTATCACTCGATGAGCCTGATGCTCAGCGGGGAGAAGCCCCGGGAGGTGGAGCTGCTGATGAATGAGGTGGACGCCCTTTCCCGTGACAGCTTCGCCGCCGTGAAGGAGGAGGTGGACGGGGCGATGGCCCGCCGCTGCGGCATTGACCGGGAGGAGCTGAGGCCCTGGCACTATCAGGGGCGGTTCTTCCAGGAGGCACCGGACCTGTATCCTGTGGATTTCGACAGTTATTACAGGGGCAGGGACCTGGAGCGGCTGACCGTGGATTATTACCGCAGTATCGGCCTGGACGTGGAGCCGATGCTCCGCCGCAGCGACCTTTATCCCCGCGAGGGCAAGAACCAGCACGCCTTCTGCATCGACATGGACTGCATGGGGGATGTGCGGGTGCTGTGCAATCTCACCGACAACGAGCGGTGGATGGAGACCATGCTGCACGAGTTCGGACATGCCGCCTACAGCGCCGGACACGACGCCAACCCGGAGCTGCCCTTCCTGCTGAGGGAGGCCGCCGGTATTTTCACCACCGAGGGCGTGGCCATGATGTTCGGTCGCCTGTCGCGCAACCCGGAGTGGATGCGGCTCAACCTCGGAATCTCCGCCGATGAGGCCGCCCGCATTGCCCCCGACTGCCGCCGCTCGGCCCGCCTGAGCCAGCTCGTGCAGTCCCGCTTCATGCAGGTGGTCTACCGCTTCGAGAAAGCCATGTACGCCGATCCGGAGCAGGACCTCAATGCCTTGTGGCGCAGTCTGGTGGAGAAGTACCAGCTGCTCACTTACCCCGAGGGCCGCGATGAGCCGGACTGGGCCGCTAAGATCCACATTGCCCTCTATCCCTGTTACTACCACAACTACCAGATGGGCGAGCTCTTCGCCTCGCAGATGCACCATTATATCGTGGAGCACATCACCCGGAGCGGAGATATGGCCTTCGACTCCTACACCGGCTGCCCCGAAGTCGGCCGCTGGCTGACAGAAAACATTTTCGCCCCCGGCAAGCTGTATCCCTGGAACGAGATGATCAGCCGTGCCACGGGCGAAAAACTCACTGCCGCCTGGTGGGCCGCAGAGGTCAGTCAGATGTGAGTAGAAAAATTTGCTTATATGTAATTTATAAATTACCTTTGCAAAATGAAGGTAAGGGAGGTAGTGACATATAAGGG
This sequence comes from Candidatus Coprenecus merdigallinarum, assembly GCA_018712545.1. Lineage (GTDB taxonomy): Bacteria > Bacteroidota > Bacteroidia > Bacteroidales > UBA932 > Coprenecus > Coprenecus merdigallinarum. The sequence continues at coordinate 14,457 of DVGV01000081.1, forward strand.
ATATTTCGAGGAGTTCTTTACCGCGCAGCCGCAAAGGGTCAGGGACAAGATAATCAAGATTCTTGATATCATTGAGCAAGTGGACCGGATACCTTTGACGTATCTGAAACATATTGAGGGGACAAGTGGTCTTTTTGAGATACGTGTACAGTTGGGTGGAAACATATTCCGAATCTTTTGTTTCTTCGATGGAAGCAGGTTGGTTATATTATTGACAGGTTTTCAGAAGAAAACGCAGAGGACTCCTAAGGAGGAGATAAATCGCGCGGTAAGGCTTATGAATGAATATTACGAAGAGAAAATAAATGGCTGAAAACATGAATATAAAAACATTGGATCAAATTAAAGACGAGTATTACGGTCAGCCTGGGACTCCTGAGCGTGATAGGATAGAGCGTGAACTGGAGGCTCTTCATGTGGGACTTAAAATACGTAGTGCAAGGGAGACAAGGAAGATGACACAGGCAGAGCTGGCCAGCAGGATAGACAAAAAGCGTACGTTCATATCCAAGGTGGAGAATGATGGCGAGAATATTACGCTGAAAACGCTGTATGATATAGTGGAACGTGGACTTGGTGGGAAATTGAAAATAGAAGTCGTGTTGTAGTATAGGCAAATTTTGCTTATACTGGAAAGTAATAATAATCCGCACTCTATACAGTTGTAATCGTATAGGGTGCGGAATTCGTATGGGGTAAATTAACGGAGTTCGATAGCGACGCCGCCGCTGCGGGCCAGGGGAATCTCCAGCTTGGAGTCGGAGGTGATCAGGGTCTCGGATATCTTGTAGCTCTGGGGATTCTCGTCCCAGGATGCGTCCTCTCCGTCGGCGTAGATGGTGGCGGTGTACTGCTTGCCTTTGGTCAGGGGCAGCTTGGAGAAGTCGATGGTCGCAGTGCGCTCATTTTCGTCGGTGATGGCACCGATGTACCATTTGTCCTCACCCTTGGCCTTGCGGGCTGTGGTGATGTAGTCGCCCGGCTCGGCCTCCAGCACCTTGGTGTAGTCCCAGTCGGTGGGTACGTTGCGGATGAAGGTGAAGGCATCGGGGAAGCGCTCGTAGTTCTCGGGCAGGTCGGCTACCATCTGCAGGGGGGAGTACAGCACTACGTAGAGGGCCAGCTGCTTTACCAGTGTGGTGTGGATGTGGCCCTTGGCATTCTCGTCGTAGTATTTCATATCCTGCTGGAAAATACCGGGGGTGTAGTCCATCGGGCCGCCCATGATACGGGTGAAGGGCAGGATGGTGGTGTGCTCGGGCGGATTGCCTATGGCGTCGGAGGACTCGAACTCGGTGCCGCGGGCGGACTCGGCCGCCAGGTAGTTGGGCCAGGTGCGGTGCAGTCCGGTGGGTCTTACGGGCTCGTGGGCGTCAATCATGATCTGGTAGTCGGCGGCACGTCTGATGCAGTGCAGGAAGTGGTTGACCGTGGACTGGTCGTAGTGGTGTGCACCGCGGGGGATGATGGGGCCTACGTAGCCGCTCTTGACTACGGAGTAGTTGTTGTCCTTCATGAACTGGTATGCCCGGTCGAGGTAACGCTCGTAGTTGATGGTCGAGCCGGATGTCTCGTGGTGCATGACGAGCTGGACGCCCTTGCTCTTGGCGTAGTCACGCAGCTCGGCCACATCGAAGTCGGGGTAGGGGGTGAGGAAGTCGAATACGAACTCCTTGAACTGGCCGAACCAGTCTTCCCAACCCTGGTTCCAGCCCTCGACGAGGACTCCCTGGATGTTGTTGGCGGCTGCGAAATCTATGTACTTCTTGACGTTCTCGGTATTGGCGGCATGGGTGCCGTTGGGTACGGTCTTGGTGTAGTCGGTGATGCCGAGCTGTACGTTGGGCTCGTTGGTGTAGCTCCAGGTGCCGCGTCCGGGGGCGAACATCTGCCACCATACTCCTGCGAATTTCTGGGGCCGTATCCAGTCGGTGTCCTCTATGGCGCAGGGCTCGTTGAGGTTGAGGATGAGGCGGCTCTCGAGGATGGCGGGAGCGTTGTCGGTGACGATGATGGTTCTCCAGGGTGTGGTCTGGGGTGTCTGGACGTGGCCTCTGTTGCCGAGGGCGTCAGGTACGAGGTGGGAGACGAACCTGGTGCGGCCCTCACCGGCGTCCTGTACCTCGAGCTGCATGGCGGGGAAGTTGACCAGGGCGGCCTCATGGATGTTGACGTACAGCCCGCCGCCGTCGCGCTTGAACATCACCGGGGTCTGCACTCCGGGCACGGGCATGGGGCAGATGCAGGCGTTGCCGCTGCGGTCGAAGTCCGGGTAGAGGGCGGCAATCCGGCTCATGGGCGAGGTCTCGTAGATGAATTCGTTGGAGTCGTAGTCACCGGCAATCCAGAAGGTGGTGAGATCCTCGTGGAATGTGAACTCCGTCAGCTCGTTGCGGACAATGAAGTAGCCGAGGGTCTTCTGCTTGGGAAACTCGTAGCGGAAGCCGAGCCCGTCGTTGAAGAGACGGAAGCGGATGACAATCATGCGGTCTCCGTCCGTTTCTGTGCCGAATGCGGAACTCATGGGCTGGCGGAGGTACACGGCCAGTTCGTTGTGGTGGTCGCGGATCTCTTTCTCCTCACCCCAGACGGGCTCCCAGGTGTAGTCGACTGTCGTGCGGGCGGTGCTGTCCAGTATGAAGCCCTCACGCATCTGAGAAAGCCGGAGGACGGTGTTGCTTTCCTTGACTTCCCAGCCGTTCATGAAGGGCTGGATGTCGCTGACTCCGCCCTCGTGGCGTATGTCGAATCCGAGGCGGCTGTCATCTATGACATTCTGTCCGTTGAATTTCAGGGAGTAGAAGGGCTCCCCTTTGTCTGTAAGATAGAAGTTGAGCTCCAGTTTCTTGTCGGGTGACAGCAGGCTCAGGCTGTCGCTCTTTGCGGCTCCTGCTCCGGGTGCCGCCATCGCAGCCGCGCTCATCATCGCGGCCGCGCTCATTGCAAGCAGTCTTTTCATCTCAGTTTGTGTTTTATAATTGCTAACAAAGATATTACAAATCGAAGACAAATCCGGGAACAAAACGATTATTTGGGATGAAATGACGATAAACATGGATGAATTTTTATAAGTTTGCACCCGGTTTAATATCTGAAATATGAAATGGCCGCCGGCAGATCCGCTCAAAGTACTCGGAGACTTTCCCGTAAGGCGCTGGACAATATAAAAAATTACTTAAATTTGTAGGATAGAAACTAACTTCTAAAAATAACCAGGTTATGAAATTCAAATTTGCTATTTCCGTGGTAGCCGTACTGGCTGCGATGACTGCCGTGAGCTGCGGCAACAATAAGAACTCTTCGGCCAAGTCTGAGGACAAGTCCGCCGAAGCAACTGCAACAGCCGTACAGGCCGACGAAAGGGGTTATATCGTCAAGGTAGGCGACCAGGTTCCCGATTTCGACCTGCAGATGATGGACGGCACTACCCTCAACATCAAAGAGCTGCAGGGTAAGGTCGTAATGCTTCAGTTCACCGCCAGCTGGTGCAGTGTGTGCCGCAAGGAGATGCCCCACATCGAGAGCGAAATATGGCAGAAGCTGAAAGACAACCCCGAGTTTGCCCTCTACGGCATAGACCTGAAGGAGACACCCGAGGTTACAGCCGAATTCGCAAAGGCCATCCCCGTTACCTATCCCCTGACCCTCGACCCTGACGGAGAGCGTTTTGCCCTCTTCTGCGACAAGGGTGCCGGAGTGACCCGAAACATCATTCTCGACCGTACCGGCAAGATCATCATGCTGACCCGCCTCTATGACGAGGCCGAGTTCGCCTCCATGGTCAAGCTCATCAACGAGGAGCTCGCCAAGTAACCTTGTTCTGGAACGCCTGCGTGTATCTCTAAATTTGTGGTTGCAACCATAAATTGTATTTGTGTTAATTAAGTCCGTCGCGGGGATTTGCGGTGGCCCGGCGGTAGAAGACGGCGGTGACGATCAGTGCAGTGACGGCTGATACGGCCACGAGGGCAAGGGCAAAGACCCAGGGGCTGATATGGACGCGGTCGACGAAGTTCTGCAGCCAGCGCGAGGTGATGACGGCCGCAATGGGGCAGGAAAGCGCGAAGCAGATGAGGACAATGGTACCGTAGCCGATATTGGCCCGCTCGAGGATGGAGGCGACGCTGGCTCCGAAAATCTTGCGGACGGCGGTCTCCTTCCTGCGGTACTCGGTGTCGAAGAGCACCAGGCCGATGACTCCGCATAGAGCCAGGATGGCGGCAATGACGCTGAACGCCACCACGAGGCGGGATGTGCGGATCTCATTTTGGTACAGATTGTTCTGTATGGTATCGTAGAACTCTACCTGTGAGGGCCAGTAGGGGTCGGCCTCGCGTATGAGGGACTCTATATCGGACGCGGCCTGGAACGCATTGCTGCCGGCAGTGATGCGGAAGTAAAGCACTCCGTTAACCCCGCTGTATATGCCGGAAGGTATGAATGCAATGGGGGTATTGGGCTCGCGGACCGAGTTGAATCGGACATTTTCGCAGATGCCTATTACCTCACCGGCCTCCGGTAGGATGTCGCCGGGCATTATTCCGAACTGGTCCATCATGTATCGGGTCACTACCGTGACTCCGGCTGAGTCATACTGGTTGAAGTTGCGCCCTTCCACCATCTCTATGCCCATGACATCCATGAACTGCGGGTCCACTCCGATAAAGAACATCTGGATTTTCTCCCCGTTGTACTCGATGCCTCCTGTGCTGTAGGAGTCCGAGGCACCGACTTTCTCTGAGGAATAGGCTATGCCGGCTATCGATGGGTATTTCTGTGCGGAGCTGCGGAGCATATCCATTTTTGCTGTGATGGTGGCACTGGCGTTGGCGACAGCTATCTCGTCCTTGTCGAATCCCAATATGGTGTTGCGCATCAGTCGGTTCTGCAGCAGCACGAAGGTCATGAACACCAGTGTTACGAAGGCTACTGTGTACTGGATGCCGCTCATCACGTTGCGGAACGTGCGTCCGCCCTTAGAGAGGCCGAAATCTCCCTTGAGCACCAGTGCCGGGGCAAATGAGGTAGCGTACCAGCTCGGATACAGTCCGGCAAGGATTCCGGCCGCAATGGTGATGACACTGACCGTGACGATGATACCGATGCTGTGAGCCGTGAACAGCCCTTTCAGGATGTTGGCGCTGACCAGCATCGGGGATATCCAACCGGCCAGCAGGAAGGAGATGATCAGGGCGATGAGCGCAATGACGACTGTCTCCATGGTCAGCATCCAGCGCAGCCTGGAGGTGGATGCGCCCACTACTTTCTGGGTGTTGATGCTCCGGATGCGCACAGGGGCGAGGGAGGTGAAGAAGTTGGCGAAATTGATTACTCCCGAGAGGAGCACCAGTATGCCGATGGCCGTCAGCAGGATGGTCGTGCTGCGGCTGCCGCTGTAGAACACCCTGCCGTCTCCGCCCTGCTCCATGAAGTATATGTCCTCCATCGGCACGAGCTCTATGGGGCTCATCCAGCTCAGGGAGAAGTCGAAGTTGGAGTTGAACTCGTTTTCTACCAGGGACGCGGATTCCCGGGAATCCAGCAGCAGGTAGCAGATGAAGTTCGCCCCTCCGTAGGTGTAGGGCGTCACTCTTTCATCCACTGCGAAATAGATGCTGTTCTGCAGGTTGCTGTTGGAGGGGAAATCCTCGTAGACGGCTCCCACAGTCAGCTCGCCTTCCGGGAAGAACCAGTTGCCGTCGGTACGCAGGATCTTGCCGACAGCATCCCCTTCGAAGAGATTCTCGGCCATGCTTTGGGGAATGATGGCGGTCTGGGGGCGGGTCAGGGCCTCCGGATCTCCGCTTGTCAGGCGGACTCCGAATACTTTCATGAAGTCCGGCTGCACCATGTCGCATCTCAGCTCGTATCCGTGCGGTTCACCGGCAGCATCATCGATGTAGAACGGCAGCTTGCCCAAGTAGGGCATGAGCATCGTTCCGGCCTCGATGTGGGCCGAGGAGTTGATGACGTCCCGGGCGAAAGCGTTGGGCAGGATACTGCGGAAAGTCTCGTCGTTCCCGGGGCAGTCCACCCTGAAAATCCTCCCGGAGGTAGGGTAGGAACGGTCGAAGGTGGTCTCGTACTCCACATGGGACATGATGATGATGAATGCGGTGAGGGCCACGACCAGACCGGCGAGATTGATGGCCGCCGGGAGAGGGTACCTTCTGAGGGTATGGCCCAGATTTCTGAGTATTAGTTTTAACATGACAGGCAGTTTGTTGTGGTTTATCTGCAAGTTTGTTTTCAAAATCTGTGCCATTTATTGTAATGTGCTGATTATTAGGAAGTATGTACTTTCTGTGTCAGCAGCCGAGTGTAAATTAATTTGACAGATAGTGTCTAATTTTTTGAAAATGTCAAATATTCATACACTTTTTTAATGGCTGTCCACAAATATCCCCCAGGGTCCGTATCGGCGTTTCCGGCATTGCCCGGTTGCAAAAGTGAACCGTTTTCCCGCCTTTGGGGTTCACCTTCCGAAGGAGTAGAAACGTGCCTTCGTAGTGGGCACCCAAGATGCCATTCCGAGGCCGTGTCCATTTCCGCATCATTCCACAACGGCAGAGATTCGCGCAATTCAGTGCCGTTGCGGAATGTGAGATTTATTGTGGCCTAAGGATATTTTGCGGATAGCCATTTTTTTTAATTTTGCGCTCCATTTTGAAGGAACTTTAACAAATAAAAAAATGAAGAAAGTATTAAAAGCATTTATTATGCTGGTATGTGCCGGCTCCATGCTGGCGGCAGTATCCTCCTGCGAGGGAAATGAGGAAACTCAGGAAGTCATCAGCTACTATGCGGATGGTAATGTAAGCTCTGTTTCTTCGAGTGATGGAAATTATTATGACAGAGGTCTTACAGATTACAATGATGCTATAAAAGAGCTGTTGGGTGGTGTTAATTATGTTATAGGCAGCAACAGGGACAGTGATGTGATAGCGGCCTGCAATGCCGTATATGAGAGACATCTTGGAGGAAATCTGAATTTGAAAGGTACGGTGAAGATCCACAAGGCGACCGGTTCTCAATCGGATTCTTCTTCAGATTCAGAAGAGTCTCTTCCATCAACAGTTATTGCGAAATATACTTACGGCGAATAGAGGCAGTTCCAGGAATTTCAATAAAGGCGGGCCACACGGATTCCGCCTTTTTTTACGTATTCCCGGAGGGTGCGGGCTTCCATGACTGTCCTGCCTTCCCGCATGGAGGCGTGGATGAAGTGCAGGCTGCCGTCCCCGGCGCGGCGGGCAATGCCGGTGTGGGTGATGTCCAGGCCGGGTGTACTGCTGACTATGCAGATGATGTCTCCGTCCTGGATATTGGCCTCTGCCTCCCGTATTTTCTCAGCAGGAATGTAATAGTAGGCGGCAGCTGTGTCCAGCCGTTCTTCAGTCCTGCGTATCTGCTCTGCGGCCGCGGTCCCGGCATTTCCCCGAAGCTGGGGATAATTGTCCCTGTGGGAGGACATGAAGGAGAATTCCTGCTCCAGCGGGATGCCGCCGAGCTCCTCGCTCACCTCCCGTAAAATGCCGTTGTCCCGGGCCTGCAGCAGCCATTCAGAGGTGTAATGCAGCCTCGAAGGATAGCCGCTGATGATGCCGTTGCGGTAGCGTAGGCTGCGGAGCGTGGTGCAGAAGTCCTCGAATGGAGGAATGCCGCCTCCGGGATTGTCCTTCAGCCCGGGATTGTCCTTCAGCAGAAGGGTCATTGCGGTGCAGGCTTCCACCAGGAGGATGCAGTCGGTCTCCCTCAGGTTGACCGTGAGATGTTCGTGGGTGCTCTCGAGCGTGCCGCCTTTGTAGGGTGTACCGCAAAGGGCTTCTGCGGCAGCTGTCATTATCTCTCCGGAGGGACGGCCGGCAAGGGGCAGGAGTTTCTGCATGGTCCGGGCGTAGATGAGGGAGTCTTCGGGAGTCGTGCTGACCGCAACGGTGGTGTTGGCCCTGAAAAGGGAGTAGGCGGCCTGAAGTATCTTGTTGCGCAGGAGGACGGGGTAGTCCGGATTGTCCTGGATGAATTTCTGAACTTCCTGCCATGCCTCCGGACTGCGGTGGCTGCCGAGCAGGGCTCCTGCCCAGTTGCGCGGGAAGAAAATGTCGCCGGTGCGCTGGACTTCCTCGAGGATGTCGAGGCCGGGACGGATGTATCTGACGGAGGAGGACTCGCGCAGGGGGTGGTTGAGGTAGCTGAGTACGGAGGATGTCCAGGGCTCTATGCGTCGGTTTTCGGCCTGCATGAGGCTTTGGAAGAGGGTGTCGCGGGCAGCTTCGTCAGGATTTACCGCTCTGGAGATGTAGTCGAAGCGGCGGAGCCGGTCGGGGTCGGTCAGGCGGGCCCGTTGCGTGGCGAGTATGTGTCCGGCCCGGTCCGGGAAACGGATGGCGAGTTCCCATGCGAGGGAAGTGTAGTTGTTCTCGCTGTACAGGGGCTCGCTTTGGGTCTCCCAGATGGCGTACAGGCTGTCGCAGAGAGCGAAGGTGGTGAGTCCGGACGGCAGGGAACGTAGGAGAATCGTGCGGATGGGCTGCTCGGGATGGGTATGGGCCAGAGTCCACAGCCGCTGCTCTACGGCCTCGCGGTCTGTCCCGTTGAGGTCGTCCATGGCCCGGCCGAGGAAACCCGAGAGGGAGGAGGCGGTGAGCTGGTCGGTCTCCTTCTCCAGGCCGGCGAGGATGGAACGGCTCCAGTCCCGGGCGGATATCAGGCCGGCGAGGTAGTTTTCCTGGAGGTTCATCAGAGTGGCGAATCGGGCGGTGCCGTCCTGTATTTCAGACCAATGGCCGAGCAGCCACCGTGCGGATTCCCGTGGCAGGATGAACCGGCCGTATCCCCGGCCGTCGGTGTTGGGCAGGATGTAACGCGCTCCGGTAAGTCCGGTGCCTGAGGGTGTGCCGTTCGCATTGGTCACGATGGGTATGGTTATTTCGGCGGCGTCCATGCGTACTTCCGTCTGTACGGACTGAGTACCGTCGCTGACCGTTACTCCGAAACTCTGTGGCCAGAGTATGCCGCGTCCGAGCGGGTCGCTCTGGGTGACGGTGAGACTGTCTTTGTGTTTGCCTGTGATGCGGAATGTAAGGTCCGGCATGCCTTTTTCGTAGACCCAGGCCTGGCTGAAGCCGCGCAGGTCTGCAGAGGTGAGGCTGTCGAGGATGCCTACGAGGTTATCCCAGGTTGCGTTGCTGTAGGCATACCGTTTCAAGTAGGTCTGTATGCCCTGACGGAAAGCGTCGCGGCCCATGATCTCTATGAGTTTTTCCATCATTACCGGGGCCTTGTTGTAGATGATCTGGCCGTAGACGAGCCCGGCATAGCGCAGGTTGGGCAGTTCCTGGGATATGGAGACGGTGCCCTCGGTGCGGTCTTCGCTCAGGGCCGATGTGTTGAACGAGCGCAGGCGGTTGAGACGGTGGTTGACTTCCGGATACAGCGGCTCGGATATCCATGCCGCGAAATGGTTTGCGAATACTTCTTTGGTCCAGACCTCATCGAACCATTTCATGGTGACCAGGTCTCCGAACCACATGTGGGCCGTCTCATGGGCTATCAGTTCTGTCCTTGAGAGTCTGTCACCGAGGGTGGGGTTGGGACTCAGGAACATACGGCCGTCGTTGTACAGAGTGGCTCCGGTGTGTTCCATCCCGCCGTACTGGAAGCCGGGCAGGATGATGAAATCGTATTTGGCGAAAGGGTAGGGTACGCCGGTGTACTCCTCGAGCCATTCGAGCGAGGCGGCTACTTCTGCAAAGATGTCGTCGAGCTGGGCGGTCTTGGCCGTGTCGGTCTCCCGGTAGTAGGCGCTGAAACGGTGCCGGCCGTCGTCATAGTCTTTTCGGTAGAATTCTCCGGCCACGAAGGAGAAGAGGTAGGTGCTCAGTGGCTCGGTCCGGGAGAAGGTTATCAGTTTGCGCGATGCGGCGTGCTCCTCTGCCGCATCACCGGTGTGTATCAGTTCCTCTTTTTCTATATACGTGTTGGACACGGCTTTCCAGTCGGCGGGCACCTCCAGCGAAAGGGTGTAGAGGGCCTTCATGTCCGGCTGGTCGAAACAGGGGAAGAGGGTACGGGCCCGCTCGGGTACAAGCAGCGTGTACAGGAAGCTGTCGTTGCGGTTGAGGGACTGGTCCCCGGCCGTGAAGGCTATCTCCACGGTGTTCTCTCCGCTCCGGGTCATGGCAGCCGGAATGATTATGTGTTCATTGGCTATTATGCAGGAGTGCTGTATGCCGGGATCCTCCCCTCGTGCCTCTTCACCATGCGATATGTTTCTTTCTGGAGATCCGTTGCCATGTGATACATTTTCCTGCGCTGACAGGTGTTCCCTCGGGACTGTATGCCCATTGACCTTGACCGAATGTATGCTGGATGCCGGTTCACGGAAATCCAGCACGATGTCCTCCGGCTCCCTGAGGGCCAGACTGACAGCAATCCGTCCATCCACTCTCTTCGAGCGTTTCTCCGGTATGTCGAAGTGCAGTCTGTATCTGACATCGCTGTAGGCGGCCTTGCGCCATTGTGCCAGCTCTTTCGGAACGCCTTTCTCCGGAATGTTCAATGTGATGGCGCTTGCAAGTGCCGTGTCGATAAGTGCCGTGTCGGAGTTTATTGTGTCTGCATACATGGCAGAGCTGCAGATTGTAGCCGTCAAGAGGATAAGTGTCAGATTTCTAGGTCTAATCATATTCGTTATTCGTAAGCATTTCATTTCGGAGACAGTCGCCCCGTCTCCGTACTGCAAAAATACTTTTTTCTGCTTTACAAGTAGCTATGATTTTCCTGAAAATTCCCTCGAAATGCCCTCATCCTCTCCCCGTAGTCTTACCGACTATGGTAGGTTAGTCCCAGCCGAAGTTGAAGGAGATACCGAGGATGTGGAGGTACTGCCGCTCCTTGTTGAGGTAGATGTCGTAGATGCCTGAGGATCCGGTGGTGTAGCTGACGTCGCGGGAGTTGCGGATGTCGAAGTAGTAGTACAGCTCTATGCTGTTGAAGTCGGATGTCTCCCATTTTATTCCGAGGCAGAAACGCAGGCGGTCTACGAAGGGGCCTCCGCCGTAGTCAACCGTGTTGAGGGTGTTGGACAGTTCGAAGAAGGCGTACGGGGTAAGTTCTGTCTTGGGGATATCGTAGTCGACCTTGAGTTTTGAGCGGATGAGCCATTCGGCCTTGGGGTCGTAGATGTCATCTGCCCACGGGCGGAGATTGACCAGGGGTCTTTCGGTGAGGGACAGTTTCCAGTCATCCAGCTCTATCTGAGCTTTAAGGTCCAGATACACTCTGTGCCTGTACTGCCACTCTCTTTGGTATTCGACGTCTCCGATATTCAGTATAGACTGGAATATGTAGCCGGCATCCAGAGAGAAATAGTCGCAGGTCTCCCATGAGAATGCGCCGAGCAGGTAGTTGCGGTCTATGCGGGAGGCATTGTCCCTGAAGCGGAGCTCATTATTGAGAATAAAGGAGAAATCGTCTGCCAGGGGAAATTCGAACTCTATGTCTGCTCTCGGCTGGAAGTCAGAGGGGATGGTGGATTCGAAAACATCATACCTGGGGGTCTCCTGGGCTCCGGCACACAGGACTGCACTGACAATGGCTGCTGTGGCTGCAAGTAGTCGAAGTCTGTTCATATTCCAAAAGTATAAATTTCAGCGGCGCAAATATGGAGAATAATTCTGAAATGAATCTGAAATATCCTGTTAAAAAAATGTTACAAAAATTAAAATGACTATCCGCAAACTTATGTGTCCGCGTCCCTTTCTAGAAGGTGCCGACGAAAGTGGTGTTTTATCGTCACCTTCCGGTGCCCGCGGTTGTGGGTCCCCGTCCGTAGGCCCTTCTGACGGCCATGTCTCCGCGCTCCTTTCTAGAAGGTGCCGACGAAAGCGGTGTTTCATCGTCACCTTCCGGTACTCGCGGCCGTGGGTCCCCGTCCGTAGGCCCTTCTGGCGGCCATGTCTCTGCGTCCCTTCCAAGAAGGTGCCGACGAAATCGGTGTTTCATCGTCACCTTCCGGTGCCCGCGGTTGTGGGTCCCCGTCCGTAGGCCCTTCTGGCGGCCATGTCTCCGCGCTCCTTCCAAGAAGGTGCCGACGAAAGCGGTGTTTCATCGGCACCTTCTGATATTCTCAGCTGAGCTGCCTCGCAATCTTTGCAACGGTACTGAATTGCGTGGATTACTGCCGTCGTAGAAGTGGGTTGACTGGATGATAATCAATAATATACAAAACAAGGTGCTGTATAGTTGCAGTTGTACGCAGACAAAATATTCGAAGTCCAATAATCGCCATGCCTGCTGTGATATCTTCTGAAAGCGTTCTCATTTTATGAAATGATTATCCGCAAACTTCCCTCTTATATCATCTGCTATTATGACCACAGGTCTGCTTTATCTATCAATATATCGCATTTGCAGGAGCCCTTTGCCCACGGCCCGGCAGCAACGGTAAGTAGAAGCGCACTGTGGTTTTGCAACTTGCTGTTATACAGTTTGTTGAAAAAGACGGGTGCTCTTCTTGACCTGAAAAAATAGGGCGAAAAGATCGGTCGTGTTTTATAATGATTTTGTAATCAGCAATATACAAAAACAAGGTGATGCACAACATACCGTTGCACGCCGGCAAAATATCGGAATGTTCAGTAAATGCCATGCCCCGCCGGGATATCTTCTGAAAGCTTTGATGCGGCGTGGAGAGATTTTTCCAACTTTTCGGGTACAATGCAATCTATTGAATCCATTGAACAGTATGGGTTTATATGACTTACGCAAAATATCCCTGGGTTGCATGAAGCCTCTCCTAAATCCCCATTTTAGCCGTGAATCTATCCTGCACTCCTTCCGAAGGAGTAGTGGACGCTCACCTTCTCTGCGGACACCGGAGAGCCATTTTAACGAATTTCCTGACTTTGACAATGCGTCACCCTACTCGTTTGTATCCTGAGCAAAGACTTCCAACAATGGTCTGATGGCCTCCTGCTGCGGTGTTGTGAACAGGGTTTCAGTGTAGGCCGAGCCGTCGGGCAGC
>DVGV01000082.1 GCA_018712545.1 Candidatus Coprenecus merdigallinarum
AAAAAGAGTTATAAGGGTTTTACAAATATTTTATTGTCATCTATGAGAATCACCTCAACCTCCTGCCCCGGGTCAATGATTCCGTTTCGGGCTGAGCATTCGACGGCTGTGCCGTCAAAAAGTACTTTGCCCATGGGAGCCAGACGGGTGATGGTCGTGCCGTGCATGCCTACTGTGATGCCCTTGTCCTCAGGATTAGTGTCCGCCCGGCTGTCTATCTCAGTATGCAGTGAGAGTTTTTTCCATGTTTTGGACCTTAGAGTCAGCACGGTGCAGACTACGGTGAGCAGGGCGTCAGCCGCTATCGTGATGTAGCCTGCTTCAGGGCCGAAGTTGTCGAATGCAAGCCAGCAGGCGCCGGCCATGGACGCAAGTCCCAGGGTGCCGGCGACAAAAATGCCAGGAATCAGTACTATCTCGGCGATTATTAGCAGCAGTCCAAGGATTGACAGGGATATGATGAGTGCCATTTTGCAGAATTGCTATATGTTGATGGTTTCAATTTTTACGTTTTCAATATCAAGGTCCTCCAGAATTCTGAGCACCTCCTCGGCCTCGTCCATGCTCTCGAACGGCCCCACGGCGAAGACTGTTTCCTCGCCAGAGCCGGATTTGGTTATGTCCTTGGAGCAGGCCTCCCTTACAGCCGTAATTACTGAGGCCGGCAGGCTGGTGCCGTAACCGTCGAACCGGAGCTGGTAGGCCGTCTCTCCGGACTTGCCTGAGGATGTCCGGCCGCCGCCGCTTTCCATAGCCCTGGCGTTCTTGACGGAGACACTGCTGCCGTTGTTGTAGGCGATGATGAACGCCTCGGGGAAGCCGTTGCTGCGGACTCTTTCAAGACAGGCCGCCGCCTCCCTGTATGTCCTGAAGAGGCCTACGGCGTGGAGATATTTACCTGATTTCATCCGGGTGACGAACACTGGACTCATGCCTCTGATATCACGTACTTTGGCGTGTGATGTGAGGACCGAGAACTGAATCTGGTAGACGATACCTTCAGGCAGGGATGTGTCCTCTACGAACTGTCCCTCGTCCCTTCCCAGTATCCTGAAAGTATAGTCGAACTCAGGTTCAGGAGTTTCCAATATAATATAAGGTATCTCGCCCATGGTGTGGCGGCTGAAGATGTATTCGTCATTGTCAGTATCGTGTGTTTCCTTCCCTGCCTGGCTTTCTTCCAATACAGTAGGTATAATGCCTTCGGACAGGAAACGCATCTCGATCTGTCTGACCTGCGCGGAGAGGCTGTCAATCTGCCTTCGGATCTGCATGGCCTCGGCCTCCACGTCCCTGATGATTCCGGCCAGGGATTCCCGGTCACTTCCGGTCGCCTGCCCGTACAGGGTGCGGTTCTCCTCTATCGTTGTCAGTTTGTTTCTGTGCTCGTTCTGGAGCCTGCGCAGTCTGTGCATGAGTCTGGAGTAGTCTGTCATGCGGGCATCCGCGGCAGTGGCGGTAGAGGAGGAAGATTCAGGATTCCGGGTCTGGGATACGGTGCTTTCATTTATAAAGGAAGCGACGGCCAGAGGGGACTCGTCTTCCCCGAGAGGCGTTCTGACAGGAGTGGCGATGTATTCTGTGACATAAATCTTTACGGAGTCGGTTCCGGCCGTCTCGCGGTCAGATACAATGATGGAATATTTTCCGTCCCGGCTGTCCAGGTACAGGATGTCGTTCCCGGTTGACGAGTAGGGGAATCCGAGGTTTTCCGGCGCGCCCCATTCTCCTGTCTGCGGGTCCATGGTGCTCTTGAAGAGGTCGTATCCTCCCATTCCGGGAAGTCCGTCAGAGGCGAAATAGAGGGTCTGCCCGTCGCGGCTCAGGATGGGAAATATTTCATTGTGCCCGGAGGTGATGCCGGGGCTCAGCAGTTCAGGGGCGGACCATGTGCTGTCCTTCCGTGTGGAGGTGTAGATGTTCCATGCTCCCTCGGCATCGGGGGCGGAGTAGATGACGCTCTGCTCTCCCTGAGGGAAATACATCGCGGTGTAGTATGGATGTACATTGCCCCCGGCAGGCCGGACGAAAGGATTGGGGACTGGAATCCATGAGCGGTCCTCGAGGTCCCTGAGATAGAGGTAGAAGTCCTTGGTGCGGAATGCCTGTGAGGTGACGGAGGCGGGACGTGCGATATACTGCAGGAGGTTTTCTCCGTTGCGGCACTGGAGAATCCTGTCCATGACGGACAGCTTTTCCAGTGAGTCGGTCATGAGTCCATAAGCCTTTTTGTAGTATTCCTCGGCTTTTGCAAATTCATAGTTGCTGTGGAATACTCCTGCCCTGCGCAGATAGTCCTCCGCGCTTTCTCCGTTTTCCTGCGCCATGACGGCAGCGGGAACGGAGGTCAGAAACAGGGCGGCCAGGAAGGTCAGAAGTCGGTTCAGGACGGTCATATTTGAATATTATAGTCAACAAAATTACTAAATACTTTACAAATAAGAAAAAAATAGTACTTTTGTACCCTCAATTTTTACGCAAATTTTAAAAAGGAATTTGATATGCAAAGTAAAGGAGCCATTACTTTTTTGGCGGTTTTGATCGCTCTGGCCTGCATTTACCAGCTTTCCTTCACAGGAGTGTCCTCCGTCATCAAGAACAAGGCGGACAAGTATGCGGAGGAGGCTGTGGCAGCGGAGCAGCAGAAACCCTCCTTCGCGGAGGTGTCTGATCTGGATAAGGCTTATTATCTGGATTCTATTAGAAAAGAGAAAAACAGGTTCTATCTCGACTCGGTGAGCGCCGAGAAGGTCTACCTGGGCTACACTTTCAAGGAAGTGCAGGAGAAGGAGATCAACCTCGGTCTGGACCTCAAGGGCGGTATGAACGTCATGCTGGAGGTGCAGCTGAGCGACCTGGTGAGAGCGTTGTCCAACTACAACGAGTCTCCCCAGTTCAACCAGGCTCTCGCACTGGCCAAGGAGAGAGAGACAGCCACCGGAGGCAACACCGATTTCATTACCCTCTTCTACGAGGCTTGGAATGAGGTGGCTCCTGACCAGAGGCTCTCCCAGATATTCGGAACCATCGACCTCAGGGACAGGATCAATGCTCAGAGCACCAATGACGAGGTGATAGCAGTGATCCGCGAGCAGGCCGAGAGTGCTGTAGCCAACTCCTTCAACGTGCTGCGCAACCGTATCGACCGTTTCGGTGTGACATCTCCCAATATTCAGAGACTGGGACAGTCCAGCCGTATCCTCGTCGAGCTTCCCGGCGTCAAGGAGCCTGAGCGTGTGCGCAACCTCCTTCAGGGAACCGCATCCCTCGAGTTCTGGACTACCTACGAGAATCCTGAGGTGTTCCGCTATCTTCAGGAAGTGAACAATATAGTAAAGGACTATGAGGCAGCCAAGGATGGTGTCTCCGCCGATACAGTCTCCTCTGCGGCAGAGCAGGCGGCTCCTGCAGCACAGGAGGGTACTGCATCCGATGATCTCGTGGCCGAGCTGGAGCAGCAGGAAGACTCTCTCTCCACCGACGAGCTCAACTACGCCAAGAACAATCCTTTCTTCTACGCTCTCAACCCCTCGATGTACAACGGTCAGCTGATGCCCGGTCCCGTAATCGGAGTCGCCCACTACAGGGATACAGCCAAGATCAACACATGGCTCCGTCTTCCTCAGGTGAAGGCAGCCCTTCCCTCGGACCTCGTTCCGATGTGGACCGTGAAGGCTTCCGCACAGTATGCCGGAGGCAACTATTACGAGCTGATTGCCATCAAGGTCAATACACGTGACGGCAAGGCTCCTCTCGACGGAGGCGTAGTATCCGATGCCCGCGTATCCTACAGCAACATGGGCGGACAGCCTCAGGTTGACATGGCCATGAATTCAGAGGGCGCCCAGACATGGGCCCGTCTGACCGCTGACAACATAGGCAAGTGCATCGCCATCGTACTCGACGGCATGGTATATTCATTCCCCCGCGTGAATGCCGAGATTACCGGCGGACGCTCGGTCATCGAGGGCAACTTCACCATCGAGGAGGCCACCGACCTTGCCAACGTGCTCAACTCCGGTAAGCTTCCCGCCCCCGCCACCATCGTTCAGGAGCAGGTGGTAGGTCCTTCCCTCGGTAGCGCTTCCATCCAGGCAGGTATGATTTCCTTCGTGATCGCCTTCGTTCTGGTGCTGCTCTACATGCTCTTCTTCTACAAAGGTGCCGGTGTCGCAGCCGATGCCGCCCTGCTGTGCAACGTGCTCTTCCTCTTCGGTGCCCTCGCATCCTTCGGAGCCGTCCTCACCCTCCCCGGTATCGCCGGTCTGGTGCTGACCCTCGGTATGGCTGTGGACGCCAACGTGATTATCTACGAGCGCGTCAAGGAGGAGATCCGCGCCGGCAAGGCCCTCCGTCTGGCTATCTCAGACGGTTACAAGCACGCTTACTCAGCGATTATCGACGGTAACCTCACCACCATCATCACCGGTCTGGTACTCTTCTTCTTCGGTTCCGGTCCTGTACAGGGCTTCGCCACCACACTGGTTATCGGTCTGATTACCTCGATGCTGACCTCGATCTTCATCTCCAGACTGATCTTCGAGGCCCGTCTGGCACGCGGAAAGAACATCTCGTTCTACACCCACTTCACCAAGAACTTCCTGCAGAACACCCATATCGACTTCGTCAAGATACGTAAGTACGCCTACATCTTCTCCACTGTCCTCATGGTAATCTGCTTCGCCTCCATCATCTTCAAGGGCTTCTCCTACGGTGTGGACTTCACCGGAGGCCGTACCTACGTGGTACGTTTCGACCAGGATGTGACCGCAGAGGACATCAGGGAGGCCGTTCTGGATGAGTTCCAGGAGGGCGTCGAGGTCAAGCAGTTCGGCGGTCCCAGCCAGATGAAGATCACCACTACCTATATGATCGAGGACCAGAGCACCGAGACCGACAAGATCGTGGACACCAAGCTGTATGAGGCTCTGAAGGGCTTCTTCGCCAACCCCATCACCTACGATGAGTTCATCTCCACCCTCGAGAATCCTAACGGTATCATCCAGTCCGACAAGGTAGGTCCTACCATCGCAAACGATATGAAGCGCGACTCCCTGATAGCCGTAGCCATCGCCCTGTTCGCGATCTTCGCCTACATCGCCGTCCGCTTCAAGGGCTGGACATGGGGTCTCGGAGGAGTAGTCTCCACAGCCCACGACGCCATCGTGACAGTCGGCTTCTTCTCCCTGTTCTCCGGTATCCTGCCGTTTACCCTGGATGTAGACCAGACCTTCATCGCCGCCGTGCTGACCATCATCGGTTACTCCATCAACGACAGCGTGATCATCTTCGACAGGATCCGTGAGTACCGCCGCCTGTATCCCAAGCGCGAGCTCTACCAGAATATCAATGACGCCATCAACAGCACCCTGGCCCGTACCGTCAACACATCCGGTACCACCTTCATCGTGATGCTCGCCATCGCCATCTTTGGAGGTGAGGTGATCAGGGGATTCGCAGTGGCTCTGCTCGTAGGTATCTTCGTGGGTACATACTCGTCCGTATTCGTAGGTACTCCTATCATGTACGACCTGTACCTGCGCAAGACACGCAAGGAAGCCAAGAAACTGAAAGCTGCCGGCAAATAGCAGCCACGGCAGGATGACATACAAGCCGGGACGGTCCGCGTGTGACCGCCCCGGCTTTATTTTTTTGCAGAAATTTGAGAGGTTCTATTACAATTATGCTTAAATTTGGGGATAATTTTTAAAATCTGATATCATCATGGAACTTCCTTTTGCAGAATCTTACAGAATCAAGATGGTGGAGACCATCCGTAAAAGTACCCGCGAGGAGCGCGAGAAATGGATTAAAGAGGCCAAGTACAACCTCTTCCTCCTGAAGAGCGACTACGTGTTCATCGACCTGCTGACCGACTCCGGTACCGGAGCCATGAGCGACAAGCAGTGGGCTGCCATCATGGAGGGCGACGAGAGCTACGCCGGAGCCCGCTCGTTCTACAGACTGAAAGACACTATCGAGATGCTGACAGGACTTCCCTACGTGCTGCCTTCGCACCAGGGCCGAGCCGCTGAGAACGTGCTGTTCTCCAGCATCGTGAAGGAGGGCGACATCCTTCCCGGCAACTCCCATTTCGACACCACCAAGGGTCATATCGAGTACCGCAAGGCCATAGCGCTGGACTGCACCATCAAGGAGGCCTCCAACACTGAGCTGGAGATTCCCTTCAAGGGCAACATGGACCTGGAAAGGCTCGAGGAAGTGCTCAGGACCACTCCCCGCGAGAAGATACCGTGCGTAGTGCTGACCGTCACCAACAACACAGCCGGCGGACAGCCCGTATCCATGGAGAACATCAAGGGCGTATCCGCTCTGTGTAAGAAATACGGCGTGAAGCTGCTCATGGACTCCGCACGCTTTGCCGAGAACGCCTACTTCATCAAGACCCGCGAGAAGGGCTATGAGAACAAGTCCATCCGCGAGATCGTACATGAGATGTATGAGGGCGCAGACTATATGACCATGTCGGCCAAGAAGGACGCCATCGTCAACATCGGCGGTTTCGTGGCCTTCCGTGACGAGGCTGATATGCGCAAGGCACAGATGTTCACCATCATGAACGAGGGCTTCCTGACCTACGGCGGTATGGCCGGCCGCGACATGAACGCGCTGGCTCAGGGTCTGCTCGAGGGTACCGAGTTCGAGTATCTGGAGACCCGCATCAACCAGGTGGCCTACCTCGGCAAGAAACTGGACGAGTACGGAGTGCCCTACCAGAGACCTGCCGGCGGACACGCCATCTTCCTCGATGCCAAGAAGATCCTGACTCACCTTCCCAAGGAGGAGTTCATAGCCCAGACCCTCGGTATCGAGCTCTACCTCGAGGCCGGTATCCGTGGTGTGGAAATCGGCTCGCTGCTCGCTGACCGCGACCCCGTTACCCGCGAGAACCGTTATCCCGCCCTCGAGCTGCTCCGTCTGGCCATCCCCCGCAGGGTATATACCAACAATCACATGGACTACATCGCAGCCGCAGCCAAGAACGTCTACGACCGCCGCGAGTCCATCACCCGCGGTTACAAGATCGTCAAGGAGCTGCCCATCATGAGGCACTTCACCATCGAGCTCGAAAGGGCTGACAGATAATTCTGAAAAGTGAGAGGAAATGGGAGACACGGAAGAGCGTATTTTCGGGATTGACACTCCGGAGGCTTTCACTGCCTGCGCCTTGGAAACATTCCGCCGTCAGTATGCCCTCTGCCCTCAGTACCGTCAGTATGCCGGCCTGCTGGAGGCCGCTCCTGACAGAGTACGGGACATCGCCGATATTCCCTTCCTGCCCATCCGTTTCTTCAAGCAGTACGACATCATATCTTCTGCGGAGCCGCAGCCCGTGGCCCCGCAGAAGATTTTTTACAGCAGCTCCACCACCGGTCTGACACCATCGCGGCATTGTGTGACAGACCTGAGCCTATACGAAAGGAGCTTTTTAGAGGGTTTCCGGCATTTTTACGGGGCTCCGGAGGATTATGTCATCCTCGCCCTGCTGCCCGCTTATCTGGAGCGCGAGGGCTCTTCCCTGGTCTATATGGCGGACCGTCTGATACGGGAGAGCGGCCGCCCGGAGAGCGGATACTATCTCTACGACCACGACCGCCTCTACAGCACCCTCGCGGAACTGCGGGGGATGGGCCGGAAGACCCTGCTGCTGGGAGTGGCTTTCGCCTTGCTGGATTTTACGGAGAAATACATGATGGAAGGTCCGAATGACTCCTGGCTCACAGTTATGGAGACCGGAGGGATGAAGGGACGCCGCGAGGAACTCTCCCGTGAGGAGCTGCACCGCCGCCTGAGCGCCGGTTTCGGCCTCAGTGCAATACATTCGGAATACGGCATGTGCGAGCTGCTGTCGCAGGCCTATTCATCGGGTGACGGCATTTTCCGCACCCCAGCGTGGATGAAAGTCATCATCCGCGACATCAACGATCCTTTCAGGGAGCTGGCCCCCGGCGGGAGGGGCATCATCCACATCATCGACCTGGCCAACCGTAATTCCTGCTCGTTCATCGAGACCGAAGACATCGGCCGCGTATGGCCAGACGGCTCTTTCACCGTTGACGGCCGCCTTCAGGGCTCCGAGCGGCGCGGCTGCAATATGCTCATTGAGTGACGCATCGATAAAGTCATGAAGGCCTGTCCCATCCGTAATCTATGATGTCACCGTATTCTTCGGTTATTTAATTTATTAACTAAAAGCGGCAACCGATACCGGCCGTCACAAGTCCAGTGCCGAGGACTCCGGCCTCAAACCTGCCGTACACACGGCGGCCTACAGTAAGCCCCACCAGGCGGACATCCAGCGCAAGGGTACAGTATGTATCCATGTTCACGCTCTCTGACGCTGTCAACGCCCCCATATTTGAGGTGACTATCCCGACTCCCGCGCCTATGCCCGAATACATGCGCACCAGGGGACGGTTGAGCCAGTAGAAGCGGACATTGGCCATCACGCTCACAGTGTGGGCTTTCTCTGTCCATGCCGGGGTCCCTGTCCCGGAATATTTCAAAGGCCACGCATTGTGCGTGTAGTACACACCGCCGCCTACATTCAGCCACTGCTTGATATTGTAGCCGTACTCCAGACGGAACGCAGGCAACCGGACTGAGCTGCCGCCGCTGCGCTCCACCGGATCGGGATAATCAAGGTCTGCCCCTGTAAGCCCGAAGAACAGATCCGCCATCTTGATGTAGCCCCGGACAAGACTCGAAAACGCCGTCGAAAACTGCGGCACCGGAAGACCGACGCTCACCTCTATCTCGCTGGTACCGGTATAATCTACAGACTTCGATGATGATGACTGACCGTATAAAGCCCAAGAGGAGAACAACAGCAGGAACGCTGCAAATAAACTTCTTGACAATAACATTCTTTTCATGGTCATTAGTGTTTTAAAAAATTTAATTCACTAATAAAATCCAATTTCCTGCAAAACATTGCAAATTTCGCGGGATTTATACGATTATCCGTTAAGTGGGGCGTTTGGTTCTGGAGTGCGGGCAAGGTGTGCTATACGGCACTGTTGAGGAAGTCCTCAAGGGTCTTGGAGTATTCCTGGGCCTTGTCGTTGTCAATCAGCCTGACTACCTCCACTCCGTACTGGTAGAGCTGGAAGTTGTGCTGCAGGTCTACCTGCGAGAGCACCGATCCGCGGTAGGGCTGGGCGAAGAGCCGGATGGACTGCATCGTCTCTTCCAGGAAGCGGTCGGCCATGGCGAGCGCCTTGTCGTCCTGTCCGCATCTGTGATACAGCTCTATGGCGCTAAGCACCATCTCCTCGTTGACATAGCGCACGGCAGCCGATGAGTTGTACGGGAAGTTCCGGTCGGGATATGTCTCTTCCATGCGGTCGAGTACCTGCAGGGCCTTGTCAGTATCGCCTTTTTCGAACAGGGCGTAGGCTGTCTGCACGAACATGAAGCGCATTGCGGCTACTCCGTTGAAGGTGGAGAGGTTCTGATAGTCTACGAAGAAGTCGTCCGCGAAGCAGTCCAGACGATAGACATTCATGATGCGGTCGTACATGGCGTCAGTGTCCAGCTGCTCGACAGCGGTAAATGTGGTGCGGCTCTTTATCGGGACGAACTTATAGGTGAAGCCGTCGAACTGAAGGTAGTCCTGGATGCCGATATCGAGACTGCCTCCCTGCGTCATGAAGTATATGGGA
Source organism: Candidatus Coprenecus merdigallinarum (assembly GCA_018712545.1). Lineage (GTDB taxonomy): Bacteria > Bacteroidota > Bacteroidia > Bacteroidales > UBA932 > Coprenecus > Coprenecus merdigallinarum. Next base: position 9,687 of record DVGV01000082.1, read on the forward strand.
CGGTCCCAGTTGTAGTTTGAGAGCATGTCGAGAATCATCAGCTCTGTCTTTTCCAGGTAGTTCTTGCCTTCGGACAGATTGAGGTATACGGTATCCACCATCTTGTCCGCGTCTTCAGGAGCTACAATGCCGTATTTGACAGCATTTTCCTTGTTGACGGGCACCATCAGCCGCCGTGAGGCCAGGTAGCTCTCGTCGCGGCCGAAGATATTGACCTTGACGCGCGGATCGTTGAAAAGAGCTATCGCGTCCTTGAGCAGTATAGGCCGGTTGAAGCGGTCGATAATGTTGACATAGTCGTTGGTGCCGTAGAGATAGTTGATACGCGGTGTGGTGAAATGTATGGGCTCGGCGTCATACTGCTTCCACTGCATCTGGTCTATGTACCAGTCTATGCCCAGCAGGGAGGTGTTCATGACCCTGGCGTCCAGGCGCACGCCTTCTACCTCCTGGATGTACCAGAGGGGAAATGTGTCGTTGTCTCCGTGGGTTACCAGTATGGCCTGGTCATCCGTGGACATGAAGTAGTTGTAGGCCATGTCGCGGGCAGTGTAGCGGTTGCTGCGGTCGTGGTCGTCCCAGTTCTCGGCAGCCATGAGCACGGGAACTCCCAGAAGCAGGACACTGACGGCGGCCGCGGTCACTTTCTCGGGTACGTGTACTTTGGAAAGCGGCTTGCGCAGCCAGTCGTACACGGCCATCACCGCCAGTCCGATCCATACGGAGAACATATAGAACGAGCCGGCGTAGGCGTAGTCACGTTCGCGGACCTGGAAGGGTGTCTGGTTGAGGTACAGGATGATGGCTATACCGGTGAGGAAGAACAGCAGGAAGGTGATCCACCAGTTGCGCTTGTCCTTGCCCAGCTGGTAGAGCAGGCCGATGATGCCGAGCAGCAGCGGGAGCATGTAGTAGTGGTTCTTGCCCTTGTTGTTCACTATGTAGTCCGGGCCGTCGGACTGGTCTCCGAGGCGGGCGCGGTCGATGAATCCGATACCGCACTCCCAGTTGCCCTTGACGGGGTCTCCGGGCATCTGGCCGTGCAGGTCGTTCTGACGGCCGGCGAAGTTCCACATGAAGTAGCGCATGTACATCCAGTTGAACTGGTAGTCGAAAAAGAACTTCATGTTGTCACCGAAGGTCGGCATTCTGTAGTCCGAGCCGGGAATAACCTTGCCGCGGCCCTGGGTGTATGTCTCGTAGAAGCGGATATGCGAGGGGTCCTTGCTGTGCATCCTGGGGAAGAACATCTTGCTCTCGGAAGGATAGACGACATCTATCGGACTGGGAGCCTTGATATATCGGTCCTCCAGCTTGGTGTGATATGTGGATTCCTTGTAGTCGGTATAGACGGAGGCATAGGTGTGACCGTAGAGCAGTGGAGCACTGCCGTACTGCTCGCGTCCGAGATACTTGACGAGGGCATAGGGGTTGTCGGGCTGTCCCTCGTTGGTGGGGGTGTTGTTGGCCGAGCGGATTACGACCATGGCGAAGGCCGAGTAGCCGATTACGATCATCGTGAAGCACAGGGTGATGATGTTCCAGATGTGCGAGCCTTTTTTGTAGGTGAGGTACACTGCCAGAAAGCTGAGCACCAGCAGGACAATGACGAAGAAGGCGGCGCCGGTGTTGAACGGCAGGTGGAATACATTGACAAAGAGCAGGTCAAATACTGCGGCGATTTTCGGCAGGTAGGGGATGATGCCCCAGAGCACAACGGCGAGGATAACAGCGGAGACGAGGAGGACCCCTATGCTTCCCCATGTTGTCACCTTGGAAGCCTTCTTATAGTAGTATACAAATGCTATTGCCGGGATGGTCAGCAGGTTGAGCAGGTGCACTCCGATCGACAGTCCCATCAGGAACGCTATCGCCACGATCCAGCGGTCGGCATATTCGGAGTCGGCCTGCTCCTCCCATTTGAGGATCATCCAGAACACCGCCGCTGTGAACAGCGACGACATCGCGTAGACCTCTCCCTCCACGGCGGAGAACCAGAAAGTGTCTGACCAGCAGTAGGCGAGGGCGCCTATTGTGCCTGCACCTATCAGGGAGATGCCCTCACCGAGGGAAAGGACTCCGTTGCCCCCGTTCTTCTCTATGATCCGGCGTCCGAGGTGAACGATGGTCAGGTAGAGGAAAAATATAGTGAATGCGGAGCAGAGCGCGCTCATTATGTTGACTGCCATAGCGGCATGCTCGGGAGAGGCGAACATGGTGAAGAACCGGGCTATGAGCTGGAATACCGGGTTGCCCGGCGCATGTCCCACCTCCAGCTTGTAGGATGAGGCGATGAACTCTCCGCAGTCCCAGAAACTGGCCGTCGGCTCGATGGTTAAAAGATATGTGACAGAGGCGGTCAGGAGTACTATGACCGAAAAGATACGGTTTAGGAAGGTAAACTTTTTCTGCTCCATTTGTTGTCGATTTCGTGTATACAAACCGCAAATATACTAAATTTGCGAAAAAATTACCTTTATGCCTCTGGTTTACTCTACAAATCCCGATTTCAACATCCCCTCAGAAGAAGCGGGAGAGGCGGTGACACTGCCTCCCGCGCAGCAGAAACTGACCGTGTATCTCGACCGCCGTAACCGCGGAGGCAAGTCCGTGACCCTGGTCAAGGGCTTTGTCGGCAGCGACGCGGATCTCGCTGAGCTGGGGCGCACGCTCAAGAACCGCTGCGGCACGGGCGGCAGCGCCAAGGACGGGGAGATCCTCATCCAGGGTGACTGCAGGGACAAGGTGACGAATCTCCTGACCGCTATGGGATATGTGGCAAAGCGCGGCAACTGATTCCCTGACCACGACGGTTCAGGAACTCTTCAGGGGCTCGACGGTGCAGCATTACAGCATCGTCTCCGATGCTCCTTACTATATCCAGGGTGCCCAGTATTTCGTCTGGGGCATCCTGTTCCTGATCTGTTTCGTGCTGGTCTTCCGCGATCAGACCACAGCCTTCCTCCTTTGGGCCGCAGACTTTCTGAGGCATCCTTTCAAGCGTACTTACTCCGATACTTCCCCGGCCGTCCGCTACGGACTGCCGGTCGGATTCGTGATTATGCTGCCGGTGGCCGCCTACCTGCTCTACGGCGCAGGAATGGTGGAGGCTCCGTATCTCCTGATTCTGGCCGTGCTGGCCGGATATTTCCTCGTGCGTGTCCTCATTCTCCGCGGCATATCCTATGTCTCAGGACAGGAGGAGACCGTAGCTGTGCTGGTGCGCGGCGGTTACCTCTTTTTCATGGTGCTGACGGCAGTGTACACCATAGTTTTTATTATCGGAATGTTTCTGCCGGACCTCTATCCTTTTCTTATGGGACCTGTCTGTGCAGTTCTCTCTGCTCTGCTGCTTCTGCTGTACTTCATAGAGCAGGGAAGAATATTTTTTGCCGTCAAGGCACCGCTTTTACTGACTATTTTGTATCTTTGCACGCTCGAAATCATACCGGCGGCGACAGCCTTGGTGGCAGTTTTGAGATATTAAAGATATTTATAAGTAGATGAAAATAAGCGATATACTAGTTTCACAGCCAGCTCCTGGGAACACCCAGTCTCCTTTCTCTGAGATAACATCGGCTTACGGAGTCCACATAGACTATTTCCCGTTTTTCAGGATTGAACCCTTGACAGCCAAGGAGTTCAGAGCTCAGAAAGTGGCGATACTCGACTATACGGCCATCTTTTTCTCCGCCAAGTCCTCCATCGATGCCTTTTTCGCAGTCTGCGAGGCGATGAGGGTGACTGTGCCCGAGACGATGAAGTATTTCTGCACCACGGAGAACATCGCCCTGTATCTGCAGAAGCATATAGTGTACCGTAAGCGCAAGATTTTCTTCGGCAAGGGTACCGTCGAGTCGGTCATCGACACCATCGGTACCAAGCATAAGGGGGAGAATTTCCTGATAGCCTCGACTGACTGTACCAAGCCTGAGGTGATCAAGGCCTTTACCAAGGCCGGAGTGAAATTCGGCAATGCCGTGTTCAGCAAGACAGTGTACAGCGACCTCTCCCAGATCGACCTGGGCAAGTACCAGATGGTCGTTTTCTACAGCCCCTCCGACGTGAAGTCGCTGCTGGCCGCTTATCCTGAGTTCAAGCAGGACGGCCTGCTCTTCGTCACCTACGGTCCGTCGACGGCCAAGGTCCTGAAGGATCACGGCTATTCAGTGGAGGTAGAGGCTCCCACGCCTGAGGCCCCCTCTGTCTCAAAAGCCCTGCTGCTCTATCTCGAAAATATGAAATAATGCGGCTCTTCAGGCACATAGCTCTGAAGCTGCCCGTCATGCTGTCCGCTGCGTGGCTGGCGGCATCATGCTCCGGAGATAATCCCGCGTACAACAGGGAGAACGTCAAGGGGACCTGGCTTGTAGACATCCGGGACGCCGCAGAGCTGCCCGAGAGGGACTGGACGGTGGCTACTTTCAACAGTGCCGGTACCGTGGTGCTGGAGGGTGTCCTGACACAGGAAGATGCTAATTTTCAGTGGGGGAACAATACCCTTATGTATGAGATATACTGCTGCGATTTCTCTATCGACGGCAACTTTTCAGGACTTTTCGGATTTTCTGGAGATGCGGGCACTGAGCAGGAGTACTATTTTGTGGATTCCCGGGATTCCCTGATGACTGTCGGCATAGAGAGCCTGTTGATAGACGGGGTAGAGGTCGTTCCGGAGTTTTCGCAGATAACGATGCGGAAACTTCCGGCTGACTACGCGGCTGTCGACACGCTCGCCGGAGTCTGGCAGTTCAACACCAGGGACGGAGCCACGTTCACGGACTACCGCATACAGTTCCACAACGACGGAGCATTGACGGTGTCGTCCAGAACCGGAGAGAACTCCTGGACACCGATGGGCGGAGGCGAGGACTACTTCAACCGTTACGACAACCTGCTGGCCCTGACCCTCTATGACAACGCCGCTTTCGGCACGCCGGCCAAGTGGGACGTACGGTGCTTTCAGATCGACAGCGTGTCGATTCCATCGGGACGTATGGCCATGTGCTCTGCAGGCTCCAGCTACACATTGTCCTACATCTCGTCCAACTGACCCCGCCTCACGTAATGAAGCTAGCAGAGAAAATACATACTGACGGCAGGAGGTTCTTCAGCTATCCTTTCCGGGTGTATTACCTCCCGTGCGGGGAGGCTGAGATGCCGGTCAGAATATTTTCTGTGCCTAAGAAACTCTTCAAGCGGGCTGTAAGGCGCAATCTGATCCGCCGCCGTACCAGGGAGGCCTTCCGGCATCTGAAAAAAGAGGAGTATCCCGCCCTCGACGGCATGCACATCATGCTGGTCTATACAGCAACTGAAATTCTGGATTATGGAGCCATTACCGAAGGACTCTCGGGAGCGTTGGGCAAGATCTCGTAGGACGCTTCGGAAGATTATGATTTTCCCCCTCGTGCTCCTGATACGGTTCTATCAGGTGTGTATCTCGCCGTATACACCCGCTGCCTGCCGTTTTACTCCCACGTGTTCGGCCTATGCCCTGGAGGCCCTGCGCAAGCATGGCCCGGTCAAGGGACTGTATCTGGCGGTAAGGAGAATCCTCCGCTGCCATCCCTGGGGAGGAAGCGGCTATGATCCCGTACCGTAGAACTTGTCGATAAGGCTCTCCTGGTCATCGCTGCCCTTGGTCAGCATCTGGATTTCGCTGCGGGGTACTGCTGCCATGTCCAGGAAAATCATCCCGTCGACACAGTAGTTGAAGTCCTTGTCGACGTTGAACGCCAGTATTCCGGCATTCAGCTTGACGTATTTCTTGATAAGGGTAGGGATGCGGTAGTGGCCGTCGCTCAGTCTCTGTATATATTTGTCGAAGGCGTCGATGCTCTCGAGCCGTCCTGAGAGGAGAGTCTTCGGATCTGTACGCAGGAACTCGTACCGGAACGGGGTACGGGCGCTGACAAGTCCGCTGTATTCCTTGCCGCTGGAGACCATCTCATTGAGCCCGTACACTATAAGGCTCCTGTAGAACGGCGGCAGCCAGCTGGTTATGCTGGCGGGGCCGAAGAGCCATTTGCACTCCTTGTAGCGCAGCACCGTGTAGAAGAGCCCCTTGATCAGCAGCATCAGAGGCAGCGCCTCTTTCTTGTACTCCACCGACAGGAAAGAGCGTCCCAGCTCTATGCACTGCGGCAGCCTGGAGACGAACCCGTCGGAAAATCTGAACAGTGTGTGGGTGTAGAACCCATTGAACCCGTATTTTTTCATAATCTCCGGTCCTATGCCCAGGCGGTATGCTCCTGCCAGCTGACCCGCATCCTTGTCCCAGAGGATGAGATGCTTGTAATACTCGTCATAGAGGTCTGTGTCGATTTTGGCTCCGGTGCCTTCGCCTACCTGACGGAAGGACTCCTCCCTGCGTCGCCCGATCTCCCTCATCATACCCGGTATCTGCTCCGTGTCAGCCAGGAAACACTGGTACCTGTATGCTTCGAAAAGCGGGGTGAGGGCATCTATCTCCTGCTGCAGAACGGTCCTGGGCACGGGCTCTATCAGCGGCTCCTGGGTAGCGGAGGTATGGACAGAGGCGGCATTCCGGGGTACATTTGCCTCCATCGCATATACTCTGTTGCGCAGCATCCCTCCGAGCTCGCGGATATCGCTGCAGCGGGCTATCTCCTGCGCCGGGATGAGCCTTCCTATGCGCATGGTCACGGTACTTCCGCTGCGGCGCAGGAGCTCCCTGGGCAGGCTGACGGTGCGGAGCATAGGGTGGATGCGGCCGAGCAGGTGGAACAGGCGTGAGTTGGAACCGTCGAAATAAACCGGAAGCACCGGTACTCCGCACGTGCTTACGAGTTTCATCACCGTATGGGTCCATTCCTTGTCGGCGGGGTAACGGCATCCCTTGTAGTATGTGGACACCTCTCCGGCGGGGAAAATCCCCACGCAGCCGCCTTTCTGCAGGGTCTCCACCGCGGCCTTGAGACCGGGGAGGCTGCTGTGCAGCTTCTTGTTCTCTGAGAATGGATTGACGGCCAGAAAACTGTCCTTGAGATTCGGAATCATCGACAGGATGAAATTGGTCAGGATCTTGAACTCGGGGCGGACCGCCGCGACGGTGTTGTAGAGAACGATGCCGTCCCATCCGCCGAAAGGATGGTTGGAGACAATGATGAAGGGCCCTTCCTTTGGGATGTATTCCACCTCCTCCGGCAGGATGTCCGTGGAGATGCGGAAGGTCTTCATGGCCTCCTTGGTGAACTCGCGTCCCCTGTATGCCCCGAACTGCGGGTAGAGGCGGTTGATGCGGTTCAGCCCCAGGAGGGACATGGCGCAGGACGCAATCAGGGAGCCCAGCGGCCCCTTGACGGGAAGTGCCCTGCGGATATCCGATTTATTGATTAACTTTGTGCCGGAGTTGAGAGTGTCCATACCATGTCAATACATCCTGCAAATATAGGCATTATTTTGAAAATGCTGCCCCACAGCCCGGGAGTGTACCGCTTTCTGGACTCCGGGGGCACCGTCATATACGTGGGCAAGGCCAAGGACCTGAAGAACCGCGTGTCCCAGTATTTCCGCCCTAACGGCCTGAACCGCAAGACTCAGGTCATGGTCTCGAAGATAGCTGACATCCAGCATACGGTGGTCGGCTCGGAGTCGGACGCCTTCCTGCTGGAGAACAACCTCATCAAGCAGTTCCAGCCCCGCTACAACATTCTCCTGAAGGACGGCAAGACCTATCCGTGGATATGCCTGCACAACGAGCCTTTCCCCCGCGTCACGGTCACCCGCCGCTTCGTCCGGGACGGCTCCAGGTACTTCGGCCCCTACAGTTCGGCCATGCACGCCCACAACCTGCTGTCTCTCATCAACTCCCTTTACAAGCTCCGCACCTGCCGGCTCCCCCTCACGGGCGAGGGCATAGCCAAGGGCAAGTTCAAGGTCTGTCTGGACTACCATCTGGGCCGGTGCGCCGGACCGTGCGTCGGAAAGTTCTCCGAAGAGGAATACAGGGCGCAGACCGAAGCTATCATTCAGATACTCAAGGGCAATTCCTGGTCGCTGATCAAGGACTTCGAACGGCGGATGAAGGAATGCGCGGGGCAGCTGCGGTTCGAGGAGGCCCAGGAGTGGAAGGAGAAGATGGAACTGCTGGAGAAACATTATGCCAAGTCGCTCATCGTCAATGCCAAGGGCATCAACGTCGATGTCTTCTACGTCATCTTCGAGGGCACGGAGGCCTTCGGCAGCTTCCTGCGGGTGCACGACGGGGGCATCATCCAGTCCATGAACCTGGAGATCAGGATGCGCATCGAGGAGCAGGAGCCGGAGGTGCTCGGCTCGTTCATATCCGGAGTCTATGAGAAGCTGCGGGACTACGGGGAGGAGGCAGGGACACGTCCGCCGGAGATAGTGGTGCCGTTCATGCCCGATATGCCGGAGGCTCTGCCGGGGGTTACATTCACCGTCCCTGAAAAGGGAGACCGCCTGGCGCTGCTGGAGCTGGGCAGGAAAAATGCGGCGGCCATCAAGTTCGAGCGGCTCAAGCACGAGGAGTTCGTCAACCCCGAGGAACACTCGGCCCGTATCGTGGAGAATCTGCGCAAGGACCTGGGGATGGACGTCCCCCCTGTGCACATCGAGTGCTTCGACAACTCCAATATCCAGGGCACCAATCCCGTGGCCTCATGTGTCGTCTTCCGTGACGGGGCTCCTTCCAGGAAGGACTACCGGCACTTCAACATCAAGACCGTCGTCGGCCCGGACGACTTCGCCTCCATGAAGGAGGTGGTCAACCGCCGCTACACCCGTCTGCTGGCCGAGGGGCAGGAGCTCCCGCAGCTGATCGTCATCGACGGCGGCCGTGGTCAGGTCAATGCGGCCTACGAGGCCCTGGACGAGATAGGTCTCATCGGGAAGGTCAAGCTGATAGGGCTGGCCAAGCGGATGGAGGAGGTCATCGTGCCGGGTGACCCGTATCCCCACTTCATCGACCGCAACTCTACCTCCCTCAAGGTGCTCATGCACATCCGGGACGAGGCGCACCGCTTCGGTATCACCCACCACCGCAACCGGCGCAGTGCGTCCTCCCTGGTCTCGGAGCTGGACGGCATACCGGGAGTGGGGGCCGTCAGCCGCGAGAAGCTGGTGACCAAGTACAGGACCATTTCCAAAATCAAGAAGGCTCCTTACCGCGAGGTGGTCAATGTCATAGGAAAAAGGGCGGCCGATGCTCTGTTCGAGTGGTTCGCGCTGGACAAATCCTAGTTGAAAGATACGTCGAAGAGCAGTCCGAAGTAGTTCTGTGAGCCGGTCTGGGGGCCGGTGCGGGCGTAGCGCATGCCGATGCTGAGCGGGAAGTTGAGCCTCAGGGCGATGAAATCCACCTTTACATCCGCTCCGAAAGAGTAGTAACGGTTGACGGCTCCGGTGCCGTTCTCAACGCCCCCTGCGTAGTCCCCGAACGGAATCAGCTGCAGCCGCTTGAGGTACAGTACCGGACCGAGGCTGATGTCGCCCAGGTAGACGGGAACCGCGTAGTCCAGGGATACGCTGCCGTATGCCGCGTCGAAGCAGTATCCGGTGTAGCCTCTGGGAAGCGATGTCAGCGAGCTGAGGAAGAACTTATCGTCGACAAACTGTTTCTGGAATGAGAAACCCAGGCGGACTCCCTGCTGACGGGTGATGCCGGGGAAGTATACGTAGCCGTTGGCCTTGGCCACATGTCCGAAATAGTCCCGGACACCGATCGAGGAGGCTCCCTGCAGGGAGATGCCGAATCCCCATCTCGGATAGATCTGGGAGGTGGCGCTGGGCAGGGACTGGGCGTAGGAGATGCCGTACTGCATCAGATGTCTCATGACCGGGGTGCCGCTCACCTGCTGTATTCCGCCCTCGCTGATGTCGTAACGGTATTTGTAGTACCTGTCATTGGTGAAGTTCCAGGACACATAGGGGGTCAGGCTCCTGTACCATCCGCGGCTGTTGAAGCTTATCGGATAGTATACCGTAGCCTGCGCGCTCAGATGCGGAGTGCCGGTCCTTTCCTTGATATACTGTCCTCCCAGGCTCAGGTCATAGGCATTGTCCTGGGCATTGCGCTCATTGACGTCCAGGCTCAGCTCGACGGAGAAGTTGCCGTAGACCTCCGCATCCATCGAGAAATGCCCGGAGTGGAAATATTTTCCTGTAAAGGAGTCTCTCATGTACCCGTAGCTCAGGCTGGAGGTGATGTTGCCGAGACGGTTCTGGGAGAGGACTGTGGCTCCGACGGTCGCGGTCCGTGTGAAGTTCTCGAAAGTGAATGACATCAGTCTGTCCATGTCGACGTATATCGGGAACCAGGAGTGGATGTTGAAGATGTGGAGGAACTTGGAATACCGCTTCGACGGATACTGCTCCGGGTCCAGGATGCCCCTGTCGGCCGTGTCTCCCGGGGCAGGCTTGAAGGAGCTGCGGGTCTGGCGGGTCAGAAACTCGGCCATCGGATGCCTGAACGGCCTGGAGAAATCGGAGGAATCCGACCTCATCCTGTCTGCCGGAAGACTGACGGGACGGTAGCCGCCGAGGCTGTATTCGCTGTAGTAGACTTTTTCCCCGGATGGGTCGAAGTACGGGTAGTCGGCTCCGTATTCTGAGTTGGTCCTGCGCAGGAGGATACCGCTGCCGGGATTGTAACTGTAGATGTTGATGACTCCGTCCAGGTCGCTGGAGAAATACAGTTCCCTGCCGTGCAGCTTCAGGCCTGAGATGCTCTGTCCCTGGGGGGCGACGACCTCGGACCATTGTCCGTCACAGAGACGGTAGATGCCTATGCCGTTTTCCTGAATCACTGAGCAGTAGATGCTGCTGCCGTCGAAGACAGACTCCCGGAGCTGCCCGTTGTCCGGGGCCGGAACCGTCCGCAGTACATCTCCCGTGCGGGCATCGAGCAGTGTCAGCCTCGTAGAGCCTTCTACTGGATATTCGGCAACAGCCAGAGTGTCTCCTGTAACGGAAGGCGCGGGGTTGAAATATTTGGTCCTGCGTTTTTTGGAGCCGATGCGGCCGGTACGCAGGTCAAATGCCATGACGACAGAGAAGTCCTCCAGGTTGGAAGCCTCGTTGGATACCGGTTCGGTCCAGTAGATGTGATGACGTCCGTCGTAGGTCAGTCTCGATGATGTGACGGGGAAGGGGCGGATGTATCTCTCGCGGCCTGTGCTGTCTATGCTGACCAGCGCCGGAGCCATCTCCATGCCTTGCCTTACCGCTATCACCGTGCGGTCCCAGCGGGACTCGGGGTCAGTGACGTAGATCGGACTGGTGTATTCGGTGTAGAGCCTATGTCCTCTCCTGAGCAGGCTGTCCGGGGAGGTATATGCGCCGCGGGACAGGTAGTCCTGCCGCCACATCTCGCTGTAGAATCCCTGTGAGCGGGCGAAAGTCCTGAATTTGCTCTCACCGTTCAGCCGCAGTCCTGGGTCCAGCAGCACCGGTATGTCGTACCAGCGCTTGACGGGTGCCCGGAAATATTGTCCGGTATAGTCCGGCAGACCTGTGATGTAGCGGTCGTAGCTTCCCAGGGCGTAGCCGAACACGTAGTAGTCCGGGGTATAGTGCCTGAATGAGCCGAACTGCATGCGGTCCCAGTTGCGGAAATCGCCATTGATGTACATCGCTCTCAGGTATTTCAGGAAGTCGGCATTGCGCCCGCGGCCTCCGCCTGTCAGCTCAGTCTCGGCTATCACGGCATCGCCCTCCATCGCGAACTTGTTGGCGAACAGTCCCAGTCCGATGCCCGTCACCTGCTCTCCCAGGAGGTAGTAGAAGACGTTGTATATGCCTTTGGTGAAATGCTCCACCTGCCCCACATGCCTGGACTCGTGGATGGACAGGTGGGTCATCCAGTGGTCGGGATTGCTGCCGTAAGGGTCGGGCGAGGTGAAGAGCTCCATGCGCTTCGGTGCCCAGGTCACCACCCCGTTGCTGGTAGTGATGTAGGGGTGGAGTATCACGGGGATGCGGCGGGGATTGATATTGAGCTGGGACATGACGGCAGGTCTTACTTTTTCCAGGGTGTAGAGGTAGAGGCGGGCCATGGAATCGGTCTCCTCAGGGTAGATGAGCCGGTAGTGTTTTGATGTGACCGTTCTCCAGCGGGCTCTTGAAGGATCGTTGCCCAGGGTGTAGTACTGGCTGTGAAGAGCTGTGGCTGATGCGAATATCAGAAAAATCGCAGCTATTATAGGTTTAGTCAAGTGCAACATGCCGCAAAGATAGCTATATTTGCATAATTTTGAAGAAATCCAAAGATATATGAGCACCATATTCCAGATACTGACTCTGCTGGGAGCCCTGGGTCTCTTTCTCTACGGCATGACGCTGATGAGCGAGGGCCTCCAGAAAGTAGCCGGCAACCGCCTGCGTTCCATTCTTTCGGCCATGACGGCCAACTCCTTCACCCGTGTTCTGACCGGAACCCTCATCACAGCCATCATCCAGTCCTCCAGTGCCACGACCGTGATGATAGTCAGCTTCGTCAATGCGGGTCTGCTGAGTCTGACCCAGGCCGTAGGCGTGATAATGGGAGCCAATATCGGAACGACTGTCACCTCCTGGCTTATATCCCTGCTGGGATTCACGGCAGACATCTCGATGCTCTCCATCCCGCTGGTAGGTCTCGGATTTGTATTCATGATGTTCAAGTCCCAGAAGCGCAAGAGCATAGGAGAGATGATCATAGGCTTTGCCCTCCTTTTCCTGGGCCTTACGTACCTTAAGAACTCCGTTCCGGACCTGAGCGCCAACCCTGAGGCCCTGGCATTTATCCAGCGGTGGACCGACTGGGGATTCTTCTCTGTCCTGATATTCGTACTTGTCGGTACCGTCCTTACCATCATCCTCCAGTCCTCCAGCGCCACAGTGGCCCTGACACTGGTGATGGCCAGCCAGGGCTGGATACCCTTCGAGATAGCCGCGGCCATGGTGCTCGGCGAGAATATCGGAACCACCATCACCGCCAACATAGCCGCTTCCGTGGGCAATATCTCCGCCAAGCGTGCCGCCCTTGCCCACACCGTATTCAATGTCTTCGGCGTCATCTGGGTGCTGGCCCTGTACAAGCCCTTCCTGTGGCTAGTCGCCAAGATAGTGGTCGGTCTGGGCGGCGAGGACCCTTTCACGTCCTCTGCCTCCCTTCTTTATGCCATATCGACCGTCCATACCCTGTTCAACATCACCAATACCTGCATCCTGATATGGTTTACCCCGCAGATAGTCAAGCTGGTCACCTGGATCATCAAGGGCCGCAGGGACGAGGAGGAGGTCTTCCGTCTCAGGTATATCCAGGGCGGTATGATGAGTACCGCGGAGCTGTCTCTCGAGCAGGCGGAGCAGGAAGTGGTGCATTTCTCCGAGATAGTCAAGAGGCAGTATGCATACGCCCGTCAGGCTGTCAACGAGGCGGACAATGAGAACCGCTTCGACGAGCTTTTCAAGAAACTCGAGCACTACGAGCAGATCACCGACCGGATAGAGTTCGAGATAGCCAAATACCTCAGCAATATAGGAGAGGGCGAGCTCAGTCAGGACGGCACCAACAGGATGCACGCGATGTACAAGATCATCTCGGAGCTGGAGAGCATCGGTGACTCGGGCTTCAATATCGGGCGCATCCTCCAGCGCAAGAACCTGCACGGTCAGAAGTTCGACGAAGGTGCGGTCAAGAAGATCAACCACATGCTGGATCTGGTGGATACCGCCCTGGACTGCATGACGGCCAATCTCCGCTCCGGTTTCCAGCGTATCATCAACATCTCCAACGCACAGGACGCCGAACACGATATCAACGAGTACCGCGACAATCTCAAGGAGGAACACCTCCGTCACATCGAGGCCGAGGAGAGCGGCTACCTCCGCGGAGTCTACTACATGGACCTGGTCTCCGAGTGCGAGCGGGTCGGTGACTTCGCCATCAACGTGTCAGAGGCCCTGGTCGAGGCCAACTAGCATGGGCATGAGGCAGGTATTGTCCTTACTTTCCGCGACTGTTCTGCTGTTGCTGGCAGTGTCATGTGCGGACGATGCGGCGGTGATGTCGGAACTGGATGCCGCTGAGTCTGTGATGGAAGACAGTCCGGAGACAGCACTGGCCCTTCTGGACACGATGCAGCGCAGCCGGCTGGTGAGCCGCAAGGCTGCCGCACGCCATGCACTCCTCTATTCACAGGCTCTGGATAAAAATTACATTGACATGACCACCGACAGCATCATCCGTCCCGCAGCGGAGTACTACTCCCGTCACGGAAGTGCGGACGAAAGGCTGAAGGCGCAGTATTATCTGGGATGTATCTACCGTAATCTTGGCGACTCGGAGAAAGCCATGGAGTGCTATGTCCGTGCGGAACGGTATGTTGATAGGGCGGAGGATTATAAGGCTGTCGGGCGGTTGTATTCGGCGAAAAGGAAAATCTATTTTGATTACTATGATTTATCATTGTCCTATGCCGAGGCTATGAAGTCTGAGCATTATTATAAATTATCAGGGGATTCGCAGTTGCGTGCAAAGGCTTTGATAAATGCGGCGCTATCAGCAAGTATATTGAATTATAATCACATTGCTGACAGTATATTGTCTGTCGTACGGGACAGCTTGTGGAATGTTTTAGGACCTGATATACAAGGCAGCTATTATTCTGTATTTATGACGGTGGCGGAAGAA
>DVGV01000083.1 GCA_018712545.1 Candidatus Coprenecus merdigallinarum
CGTATATTGAGCGTTTTTAGTTTTTCGTCTGATATTTCATATGTCAATACAGTAGGTGATCCGGCCTCAAGCTGGTCAACTTTTACCTGGGCCATTCTTAATGCCTGTTTATAATCGGCAGATAGATAAAAGCCCCGTCCAAAGTCCTTATTTGGCCTGGACTTCTTTAAATCAATCTTATCGAATGCTTGATTCGTGCCGTGGTAAAGTATCATATCAATGCTCCTCCATGCCTGTGACAATACTCTGAAATGTCCTGGACCATTGACTTGAAAGACTGCGTATGAACATAGTCATAGTGTTTGTCAATGAAATCAATACCCTTGAAGCGGCTGAGATAGTTGAAAGCCTGTCTCATATTAAGACCGTATTTCCGTCCGAATTCCAGGATAAAAATGACAGTCCACTCGAGTTTGTCTTTTATATTGTAGCGGGTATCCATTATTTTACTTTGTTGCAAATATAGGGAAAATAACTTAAAAACTTCCATTCTGAGAGGAATATGCGCTGAAAATCAGGGATGTTGTGAAGGAAAAAACTTCCGGGCCTTGCACAGCGGGCGGAACGGGTTTAAATTTGCGTATGGATTTAAACTCTAAATGCTGAAGGAATATGAGACGCATACGCTTCAACCGGCACACTCTTTTTTCGACGGTCCTCAATGTGGCGGGACTGACCCTCGCTTTCTCGATTTTCATGACGGTGATGGTGCAGGTGCTCTATGACCTGCGGTATGACCGGTGTTATCCGGAGCATGAGAAGGTCTACCGCCTGGAGAGCATGCTGCCGACCAATCCGGGGATGTGGTATCCGACGGTGTCGCGGCCGGTGATAGAGTACCTGAAGACTTCGCTTCCTCAGGCCGGGGCGGTGAGCGTGTACCAATATATCAAAGGAGAATCGCGGCTTTTCAATGAGACGGGTACGGACAGTCCGGGAGTGAGCCTGAGGGTGGCTTATTCGGAGCATGACCTGCTGAGGGTATTTCCGTTCGAAATAATCAGCGGGGACACTGCCGGTTATGGAATGCCGAGGACGGCCTTGATCTCTGCCCGCGGGTCTAAGAAGCTGTTCGGGGATGAGTCCCCCTTGGGGAAGGAAGTCTGCTTTACGGTGGGGGATGACCCCCGGCCGTTCCGCATAGTGGCGGTGTACAAGGATTTTCCGGACAATTCCAGTGCGGACAATGAACTGATTCTCTCGTCCGGACTTGACGGTCTGGAAAATTGGAGCGCATGGTCCTGGTGCTGCTATGTGAAGCTTTCGACGGAGGAGGGGGCGGCCGCGGCCGTCGATTCGGCGGCATCGCATATCGGACGGCAGGTATTCCAGGCGGACGTGCTGAAGCTGCGGCTTACCCGCCTGCATGATGTCTACTGGTCAAAGGATGTCATGACGGACGTTGCCGGCAAGGGTAACCGTTCCACGACCATTGTCCTGCTGACTGTCGCCATAGCCGTGATACTCATAGCGGTCATCAATTTCATCAACTTCGCCATGGCCTCGGTGCCGTTCCGCATCAAGGGGCTGAACACCCGGAGGGTGGTGGGTGCGACGAGGGGCGGCCTGATAAGGTCGCAGCTGCGTTCCACCATAGGGCTGGCGCTGCTGGCATTTGCTCTCAGTATCGGGGTGATGTCGCTCGCGGCTACTTCTTCTTTGGCGTCATACGTCACCGCTTCCATCCGGCCTCAGGACAATCCGGCGCTTCTTCTCCTGTCCCTCGGGGTAGCGGTGGCAACGGCCCTCGCCGCCGGCATTTTCCCGGCTCTCTACAGCACGTCCTTCAACCCGGCCATGGTGCTCAAGGGGTCCTTCTCTCTCTCAGCCAAAGGACGCAGCCTGCGGTCGGTGCTGATAGGGGTGCAGTATGTGATATCGTTCGTACTGCTGCTGTGTTCGATGTTCATAGCCATTCAGAACCGGTATATGAAGAACTACGACATGGGATTTGACCGGGAACAGGTGGTGGAGATGGAGGTTACGGACAAGATTGCGGAGCGGGGGGAGGCTTTCCGTAACATGCTGCTGGAGTATCCCGGAATTACCGGAGTCACCTCCGCGTCCAGGTCGATAGTATCGGCAGATATGAGCGGCTGGGGAGGTGACTATGGCGAGGGCTACATCATGTACGATGTCATAGGCACGGACCGCTGGTTCGTACCGTTTTTCGGTTTAGAGATAGTGGAGGGGCGGAACTTTGTTCCCTCAGATGACGAGAGTACGGAGGGTACCTATATTTTCAACGAGACGGCGATGAGCAGCTGGCCTTATCTGCATTCGTACATGGAAAACGGGAAGATGAATATCGCGGGGGTCGTCAAGGACTTCCATTTCAAGCCGATGCAGCATGCCATGGCTCCCATGGCCCTGTACAATTTCGGCCAGGAGACAGGTGCCATGCTGACGACAGTCTATGCCCGCATACAGCCAGGGGGAGTCCGCGAGAGCATGGACTGGATCCGGTCGAAGGCCTGTGAGCTGGACCCCTCCCTGAACCCCGATGACTTAGACATCCATTTCTTAGACGAGACCGTCGACCGCCTGTACCGGAGCGAGGAGCGCCTCGGCCGCCTCATTACCGCCGCCGCCCTCATTTCCATGCTCATCTCGATTATCGGCATACTCGGCTTAGTTTATTTCGAGACGCAGTTCCGCCGCAAGGAGATAGCCGTCCGCCGTGTGCACGGGGCTTCCGTCGGGGAGATACTGCTGATGATCAACCGCTACTACCTGATGATTACCCTCATCTGCTTCATCATGACCGCCCCGGTATCCATTGTCATCATCCGTCACTGGGCTGCCTCCTTCCCGTACCGCAGCCCGATTCCCGTGTGGATGTTCCTCGCCGCCCTTGCCCTGATTACCCTCATTACCGCCGTCACCGTGACCCTGCTGAGCCGCAGTGCTGCCCTGCGCAATCCGGTGGATTCCATTTCCACTGAGTGATTTACAGTATATAGTGAGTAATGGTAAGTAGGGGAGCAGGCAGGATTTTTAAGATGGTTATATTCAGATGGATATGATTTTAACGAGTTCTTTTCGGACGTTTCGGAGTGCGCGAAAAGAACCCGTTACACTGATAAGTATTTGTCTATCAATTTTTTATGTAAAAGAGGGTGCTGCAGTATTTACCGTTGCCCGGGCACCCGGGAAAAGTATGAGCCTTTTATTCTTGAGGTCCAGCATGACATTCCAGTGCCGTAGGATGCCGATGCCCATAATGGCAGCCGGGTATTTTAGAACGCTTTCTTCATGGTAATATTCTTCATTGAGGACAGTCAGGCTGATTTTCAGGTTGTCGGTGGATGAGGTGAGGGTACCCATGCCGTCAGGCAGTATGATTTTGTCGGCCATGAGCGTATATTCCTCGCACCATTCCTTTTCAACCACCTGTGGCTGCGGACTGGAGGTGAAGAACTCCATGACTGCCGGGTCGCTGTGCAGGGGACTGTGCTCGAACCACAGGGCGCTGGTGCTGCCGTAGTCTATGAGGATTTCCCTGTCTGTTTTCATTGTGTCGCGGCCTCTGATAACCGTAACGGGAAACTTTGTGTAAAGATACCTCCCGGATTCTATTCTCATCGGAAAGATTGCAGCCCCAGGCGGAACTGTATCCCTCTCATGGATGCGGATGTAGCTGTTAGTCATATTGATTTCCCAGATTCTACGGTCTATGGCGTATTGCGGACAGATTATGCCGTCGCTGCCGGGGAAAAGATCCTGGTCGCTATTGGGAGAGAGGCACCAGGCGTAGGTGTTGCCTGTGTTCTGCCCGCCGATGGATGCGGAGTCTATCCGGTTTTTCCGGTGCAGCCCTTCGGTAGCTACGGCGTTCAGCAGTCTCGCACAGGCGGTCTCAAGGGTCATTTCCCCGGCGCCTCCGCTGTCGAAGATCAATGTGAGGGTGAGAGTGTCGACCTGTGTTTTCACGTGAATCCGGCCCTCATCGGTCAGGATGAAGTTGCTTTCATGGGTGGAGGCCGTACTGTTGCCGGTACTGCTGGTATTGCCGGCGCAGCCTGCGGTCAGCAGGATTGTGGCTATGGCTGCTGTCAATAATGATGTGGGTGCAGGATTGGTGTCTTGTGTCATGAGCGGATTTTAAATCAGAAAGTTACGAACATCTTGAGCAAATAGCTTCTGGGCCGGATGAGGTAGTCGGTGGAGAAGCTGCTGGCGGCGGAGAGCACGGAGTAGACGTATTCGCGGGTGTCCAGGAGGTTGGAGCAGGTGAGCTCCCAGCGGAAACGCTTCCACTTGTAGCTGAGGGCGGCGTCAAGCAGGACGAAGTCACTGGACGCGGTGGATGCGCTGTTGTGGTAGTGCTCTCCGGTCAGGGAGAGACCGATGCCGGCGGGAAGGCGGAAGCTGAGGGTGAGGTCGTTGGAGGCGGTCAGCAGCGGGGTGAGGTTCTCGCCCGAGGCCTGCCGGGAGAGGGAGTACATCACGCTGCCGTTGTATGTCAGTCCGAGGAACTTGAACGGGGACAGGGAGATGTTCAGCCCGGCGGAGTAGCCCTGCATGTTCATCCTCGCCACCTGCTCCTGCAGCAGGAAGGGTGAGTCCGTCCAGGAGGCTCCGAGCTCCAGCTTGGCGGTCAGGTCCTTCCAGTAGAATCCCTTGCTCAGCTCGATGCCGGCGCTGACGGTGTGGGAAAGCTCCCCGGTGCGTGTTGTCAGGGTGGTGGAGTAGATGCCGTCGAAGTCGTATCCGTAGAGGATGTCCGGCTTGGTGAGGGAGTATCCCGCGCTGAGGTTGAGGAACAGCATGTTGAAGATGTCCTTGTAGCTGAGTCCGAGGGAGAAATGGTTGCGCATGCCCTCGGTCAGGTCCGCGGCGTACCGGGTCAGGCTGCGGTAGTCGCTCAGGATGGCACCGCCGTAGAGGGTGGATATCTCCGGCATGGACCAGCTCATGGAGTAGCCGAGGTTGATGTCGGTGGAGGCCGCGGGCTTTATCTTCATGCTGACGCTGGGTTCGGCGAACACCTTGTGCCGGGACGTCCGCGTGCCTCCCAGCCTGTCGTCGAGGAACGTCATGTAGTAGGCCACGGGTATGAATATGCTGAGGTCCACGTGCAGGGAGGTGTAGTAGGCGTAGACAGCCGGGGCTACCCTGAGGCGGTGCATCATCAGGCGGTTTGCGGCTTCGGAAGGGTCTTCGAGCTGTCCCAGGGGGGTACTGAGGCGGCTGTCGAGGCTGCCCAGCCGGTAGCTGGCCGAGAGGGTGGGCTCTATCCTCATGTCCCACAGCCTGAAGCTGGTGACGTTGCCGGCGAACAGGGTTGCCGTGAAGGCGTCAGCGGTGACGTCCTGCACGGCTCCGGCCCACTGTCCTCCGTCCCGGGCTATTGCCAGGGAGTACGGCGTGCGCTCGTAGGCGGCGCGGGCGTTGATCTCGAAGGCGCTCTTCTCCCCGCTGCGCCTGATCAGGCTGGCCGTGCTGGATGCCCTTAGCGTGGTGCGGTCGAAGTCCTGGCCGATGCCGTTGACAGAGGACACTATGTCGAGGAACTCGGCGGAGAAGATGTTGCGGTTGTCCACGTAGAGGCGGTCCCCGTTGCTCCTGAAGCTGAGCTCTGCGTTGACCTTGTCGGTGCCGATGACGTTGGATATGCCCTCCTGTATGAGGTTGACGGAGGAGTCGGGGAGCATCCACCGGGTCTCGGAGGTGTTGTCGCGCAGCTCGGTGTCGTTGAGGTATGAGAGGTTGAGGTTGATGTCCGTGCCCCCGGAGGTGCGGAAGAGCTCGTTGAGGGAGGCGGAGTACGATGTGTTGCGGTAGTAGCGGTCCTTGTCGATGGCCGGGGGCGAGGCGAGCGTGGCGGAAGAGAGTACCGGGTTGAGCCTGCCGGTGCCGGAGGTGAGGTCCTCCAGCTCGTACGCGAGGTCGTCGCCGGTGTTGTTGGTCTTGCCGGTGAGGATGTGCTGGCTGCTGTGTCCGAAGTACATGGGCGCGGCCTCGGCGTTCCACAGGCCTCCGTCTCCGTAGCCGCCTCCCGCGGCCGCCGAGAGCAGGAATACTCCCCGCGAGGAGGCCTTGAGCTTGAGGTTGATGTAGGTCTTGTCGGATGGTACCAGGTCCTTGAGGGCCTTGATGGCCTGGTGGTTCTCGAGAATCTCCACCGAGGCGATGTGGTCCGGGGAGATGTTGCGCGTGGCGATGCCGTAGCGGCCTTTGAGCAGGTCCATGCCGTCGATGGTCAGCCCCGCTATGGGCTTGGCCTTGTAGAGTATCTGCCCGTTGTCCCTGACCGTGATGCCGGGCAGCTTGCGGAGCACGTCCTCGATGACCAGGTCCTCCTGGGCACGGAAGGATGCGACGTTGTAGGATACGGTGTCGTCGCCCTTCATCTCCATCTTGGGGGCCTTGACCGTCACCTCGTCCAGTTCGAAGAGGGACTCCTCCACCTCGAAGTCGTGCCGCCCGCTGACATTGGGCACGGTGCGGCGCACGGCCTTTACGCTCATGCCGGAGACAGCGATGACCACGCTGTCGGCTCCGGAGCGGATGCTGAGGGTGTAGTTCCCCTCTCCGTCGGTGGTGGTGTAGCCTATGGCCACCCCGTCCTCCGTCCGGCTGACAATGACGTAGCATATTGCGGGCTCGGAGGAGCCGGCATAGCGGATGCTGCCCTCGAAGGTGGTCAGTGGCTGCTCCTGTGCGGAGGCGGTCCGGGCAGCGGTGCAGAGGAGGATGATGGCCAGGAGGGCGGGAAGGAATGCGGCTGCTCCGGCGGTATGGGCGGGTGTCGGTCGTGCTTTCATGGGATGGTTTCTGTTAGGGATGGTTGTTACTCAAGTTCTATCGGGTCGTAGTACATAGATATGGAGTATTCGTTGTCACCGGGCTCTCTCGCACCTCCTTTCCCGTCAGGCAGAAGAGTCCTGATGCCAGTGTTTTTCAGGAACACAAAAGGACGGAGGTACATGTCCTTCAGGATCTTCGCGGCTTCCTTGGGACTGCATTCCTGAAAGAGGTACTGTTTCTCGTAGATGGGCCACGAGCCTTTCTCGATGCCTGTCATGGTCCAGGAGAAATGCTTTTCGGAGTCCTCCACTTTCAGGATCAGTCCGGGCAGGCCGCGGAACTTGTACGGACCGCCGTCCACGGGGATGTCGGGGCAGAACCACGCCGTCCACTCCCGTCCTCCGAATGAGGTTACGGCCTTCTGGCACTGATAGTCTCCGACCTGCTCCGCCTCGCCCGTAAGGGACCACTGCATGGGAGTGTAGCCGCCCTCATACTGCAGTATCGGACCTGTCAGCAGGGTTCTGCGGTTGATCCGGTAGCTGTCGCTGAACATGAACAGCTCGATGGGATAGACCGATGAGGAGCCCAAGTTCCTCGGCATCTCCCCGCGTTCAGTCATTTCGCGGTTCAGCATTTCCCGTGTTTCAAGTATCTGGCTGTAGTCTTTGCGGACCCGGTCTCCGAACTCCACTATACGTGTGTCGGAGAGGATTTCCTTCTCGGCGAAGACATGGTCTTCCAGACCTCCGGGTTCGGATGTGCTGTAGAACAGTGCGTCGCGGAAAGTCATCTCGTAGGATACTCTCATAAATGCGGTGTCAAGGGCGACGGTTTTGTTCCAG
>DVGV01000084.1 GCA_018712545.1 Candidatus Coprenecus merdigallinarum
GGCTACGGAGTCGGCTTCACCTCCTTCATGCTCTACATGATGTATTTCGCCGAAGGACCCAGCAAGACCTCCCATTACGCCATCTGCACCGCATTCATGGCTCTCGGCATGATGATACCGGGCATGTTCGCGGGCGCCCTTCAGGAATGGATGGGCTACATCGGCTTCTTCTGGTGGATCATGGGCTGCTGCCTCGTCACCCTCGCCGTCACCGCACTCATCAAGGTCGACCCTTCCTTCGGCCTCAAGCACAATGGTAAACAGTAATGTGAAATAGTTCACTTCTTCCGCACACCTTCGGAAGGTGGGATGAAAATGCGGGGAATCTACTCACCTTCCGAAGGTGGGATGAGGGTCAGGCAAGGGAAAGCAGGGCCACAGACGCTGTAGGGCAATTCAGGCAAATGCACACCTTCCGAAGGTGAGACGAAAATGCGGGAAATCTACTCACCTTCCGAAGGTGGAAGGAAGTTACAGGGAAATGGCATCACGCCCAGAGCCAAAACAGAAAAGCGCATCGCCGGAAAAGCACCGCCGGAAAAGATTTTTTCTTAAATTCGCAGAATGAACTGGAGTGAACTGAGCCTGCCAATAACCGACCCGACCTGGATATTCCTGATCGTGCTGCTGATTATCCTGTTCGCCCCGCTGCTGTTCAACCGGCTGCGGATACCGAACATCATCGGGATGATCCTGGCCGGCGTGCTCATCGGCGAGCACGGCCTCAACCTGCTGGCCCGCGACAGCAGCTTTGAGCTTTTCGGCAACGTCGGCCTGTACTACATCATGCTCCTGGCCGGCCTGGACATCAACATGGAGGACTTCAAGCACAACCGCAGGAAGGCCGCCGTCCTGGGTCTGCTCACTTTCTCCATACCGATCCTGCTCGGTCTGATCGTCAACACGTCCCTGCTCAAGTACAGCCTCGCCACCTCCATCCTGCTGGCCAGCATGTACGCCTCCTACACCCTGATTTCCTACCCGATAGTCCTCCGCCTCGGAGTCTCCCGCGAGAGAAGCGTGAGCATAGCCGTAGGAGCCACCGCCGTCACCGACACCATGACCCTGCTGGTGCTGGCCGTCATGAGCAGCATATTCGAGGGCAGCTCCAGTGAATCGTTCTGGATAGTGATGGCGTTCAAGGTGATCATGATAGGAGCAGTCATCATCTACTCCTTCCCGAGAATAGCGCGATGGTTCTTCCGCAAGTACGACGACACCGTCATGCAGTTCATCTTCGTGATGGTCCTGCTATTCGCAGCAGCCGGACTGATGGAAGTGGCCGGACTGGAGGGCATCCTCGGAGCCTTCCTCACCGGCATCCTGCTCAACCGCCTGATTCCGTCCATTTCCCCCCTCAAGAGCCATCTCGAGTTCGTGGGCAACGCCCTCTTCATCCCGTTCTTCCTCATCGGAGTGGGCATGCTCATCAACCTCAACGTGATATTCGGACACTGGGGCGCGATCAAGGTAGCACTGGTCATGACCGCCACCGCCCTGACCGGCAAATGGATTGCCAGCCTCCTGACCCAGAAGGTCTTCCGCATGGCCGCCACCGAGCGCCGCCTGATGTTCGGCCTCACCACCTCCCAGGCTGCCGCCACCCTCGCAGCAGCCCTCATCGGCTACGAGATAATCCTCCCCGACGGGAACCGCCTCCTGAACGAGGACATCCTCAACGGCACCATTCTCCTGATTCTATTCACCTGCACCGTCAGTTCCCTGACCACCGACCGCACCGCCCGCAAGATAGCGATGGAGGAACCCGTCATCGACCGCGACCCCGACAGCCGGCCAGAGAAGATTCTCATTCCGCTGGCCAACCCCGATACCGTCAAGGACCTGGTCTGCCTTTCGATGGCCGTGCGCGACCCGCACCTAAGCGACAACCTCTACGCCCTGAGCATCCTCTACGATACCGACAACTCCAAGGCCGTGAGCACCGCCTCCCGCAACCTGGACAACGCCGCCAGGATAGCCGCCTCCGCCCACGTGGACCTCAAGAAACTCAGCCGCTACGACCTCAACATCGCCTCGGGCATCATCCATACCGTCAAGGAGCAGGAGATCACCAGCCTCCTCATCGGCCTGAGAAGGGACGCCGACAGCCCGATTCTCGGCAACCTGGCCCTCAACCTCCTCAAGAGCCTCTCCTGCGAAGTCCTCCTCTCCCGCCTCATGGTCCCCATCAACACCCTGAGCCAGATAGTGGTGGCAGTCCCGCCCAAAGCCGAGTACGAAGCCGGATTCAGCCGCTGGGTGGAGCACCTCTGCCGCCTGAGCACCTCCCTGGAGCGCCCCCTGCATTTCCACGCCCCCCAGGAGACCATTGTCATACTGCAGAAACTCCTCGAGGAGAACAGCCACCGCCTGGAAGCCCTCTATGCCCCCATGGAGGACTACAGCGACCTGACCTCCCTCGCCTCCGAACTCGACGACGACAGCCTCCTGGCCGTAGTCAGCTCCCGTCCCGGCTCCATCTCCCACGACAGCTCCTTTGAGAAGCTGCCCCGCCTCCTCGGCCGCGAGTTCACCTCCTGCAGCCTCATCCTCCTCTACCCCGAGAAATACGATGACTCCGGCCAGGCCCTCAGCTGACAGCCCGAGTCCAAAACACATTGTACGATATGAAATTATCCGGAACATACCATCTTTCCACCACAGCCGCGGTCATCCTCATCCTGACCGCCCTTACCCTCATCCCCGCCACCGGCACCGCCCAGACCGTCCTCACCGGCATAGACGTCCTCGAGGCCAACGGCTTCGAGCAGCTGCAGGGCAAGCGCATCGGGCTGGTGACCAATCCCACGGGCGTGGACCGCTACCTCAACTCCACCATCGACGTCCTGCACAGCGCCCCGGGAGTGGAGCTGGTCGCCCTCTTCGGCCCTGAACACGGGGTCCGTGGCAATGCCCACGCCGGCGAGCACGTCGAGGGACAGGCCGTCGACCCCCGCACCGGCGTTCCCATTTTCTCCCTCTACGGCAAGACCCGCCTCCCCTCCGCGGAGCAGTTCGAGGGCCTCGACGCCATCGTCTACGACATCCAGGACATCGGCTGCCGCTCCTACACCTACATCAGCACCATGGGCAATGTGATGAAGGTGGCGGCAATGGAAGGGGTGGAGATGATCATCCTCGACCGTCCGAACCCGCTCGGAGGCCTGAAGGTCGAGGGACCGGGAGTGGACAAGTCCCTCATCTCCTTCGTAGGACAATACAACATTCCTTATATCTACGGCCTCACCCCCGGAGAGCTGGCGACCCTGCTCAACGAGGAGGGAATGCTCTCGGTCAAAGGCTCTGACGGCCGGGACTCCACGGTAAAATGCCGGCTCACGGTCGTGAAGATGGAAGGATGGAAGCGCGGCATGAACTTCGACGCGACGGGGCTGCTCTGGGTGCCCTCCTCCCCCCACATCCCCACGGTGGAGGCAGCATATCTCTACCCGGCGACCGGCATCCTGGGAGAGCTCGGAACCGTCTCTATCGGGGTGGGCTACACCCTGCCTTTCGGGATGATCGCCCGCGAGGGGATGGACGCGGACCTGCTGGCCTCGCGGCTCAACTCCCTCTGCCTGCCCGGCATCCTCTTCCGCCCTATCTACGCCACCCCCTTCTACGGCTCGCTCAAGGGCAGGGAAATCGGGGGAGTTCAGATCTACATCACGGACTTCGGGGCGGCCCGGCTCTCTGAGATCCAATTCTATGTGATGCAGGTGCTCCGGGAGCTCGACCCGACGTTCGGGCCCTTCGCCAAGGCATCCGCCTCACAGCTGGAAATGTTCGACAAGGTCACAGGTTCGAAAGAGGTACGCAGGGTCTTCGGAGAGCGATACCGGTACGAGGACATCTTCAGCATCTGGAACGATTTCGCAGATAAATTTCGGGATGTCTCGAAAAAATACTATCTTTACGGACTATGAGATACTGTCCGCTCCCATATCTGATATTATTCATGACTTTCGCCGTCCTGACCGCCTGTCAGCGTGACGGCGTAGGTACTGACTATCATACAGAAGCTTTCGAGTTCTACGGCGAATATAACGGCGCCATCGGCAACAACGGCGAGCACAACTATTTCATCTGTCTGGCAGACGACACGTTCGATGCCCAGGGCGCGGCCAAGCCGGGTGCCTCCTATTACTATTTCGACATTTTCTCATCTCCGTCCGTGCCGGGCAGCGACATCACGGTTCCTCCCGGAAGATACGTGCTCGGAGTGCCGGGAGCCACCAATGTCGGCACATTCACCCCCAACTATTCCCTTTTCGTCGGCAACGACCGCTCCGGGAAACCCATCGAACTGACTTTCAGCAACGGTATTCTGAACATAACCCTCACCGAAGCAGGCATGTATGAATTCACTGCCGAACTCACTGACCTCACCGGCATGACCCATTACGTACACTATATCGGGCCTGCTGTCCTCTCTGACAACTCCCAGGGCATCATCGACGGATACCAGCCCCTGGCCAGTGACCTCGACATCCAGGCTCATGCGGCCAACGCCACTCTCTACGACATGGACGGCCTCGGTGACGGCATCTCCAACGTGATTCTCTCCTTCACCGATATGGAACTGGACGCGGAGGGCTACGCAATACCTCCGGGCAGCATCCTCAATATCGACTGCTACATGCGCCTGACTGATGACGGACGCATACCCGCAGGCATCTACGACATAGCGGCCGACTGGGGACAGCGCGACTCCACCCTCAGCCCCGGCGAGGAGATCAACGGACAGCTCGTAGGCACACTCGTAGAACACTATGACGACAACAGCAACGCTTATCTGGGTCTCATCACAGAAGGCAGCCTCTACATCATGAATTCAGCCGGGCTGCAGTACAACATCATGTACGTGTTCCACACCGACACCGGCTACGAAATCACCGGCAACTACAACGGTTCCCTGGACCTGATTACTGCTACCGCAGCCTCAATTGCCAAAGACAGGCCCAGTCTCCACCGTCCCGTACCCTCTCCCCTTACCAGACAGCACTACAAAGTCAGAATGCGGTAATACACCTGCCTTCGGAAGGAATAACGAAAGGCGTATGCGCGGCCATGAAGGCCCGGGCATACGCCTTTAAATACGTAGGTCTGAGACAGTCCTAGAACTGGAGGACGAGGGAGGTCATGCCGGGCACGGCCAGAGGCCCGTTGCTGCGGGAGACGGTCGCTCCGGTGAGGATGTCGGTGGCAGTGAAGCTGTCGGTGCCGAGGGCTGCGGCTGCAGCGTCGAATATCTCGGCGTAGTGATTCCAGTCGAGGGAGACGGACTCGGTGCCGTTGTTGATCACTACCATCACGAAGTCCTTGAAATCAGGGGTATAGCGGAAGTACACGTAGGTGTTCACCAGGTCGCCGAAAGGCATGAAGTGCATCAGCTTGCCCTTGGTCACGGCCCCGGAGGTCTTCCTCCACTGCATCAGGGTGCGGGTGTGGTCGAACATCTCGTTCTGCAGGTCGGTCCTGCCGGCGGAAGTGAAGGCATTGACCTTGTCGCCGGGCCAGCCGCCGGGGAAGTCGGTCCTCCACCAGGCGTCGCCCTTGCCCACCATCTCCTCGGGTCCGTGCATCAGAATCTCGTCACCGTAGTACCACTGGGGCACGCCGCGCATGGTCAGCAGCAGTGTGGTCGCATTCTTCATACGCGCCAGCACGGTTTCGTCGGAATCCTTGTAGGTGCCGAAGCGGATGGCCGGGCGCTCCATGTCGTGGTTGGTGATGAAGGTCAGCAGGTTGTAGGGGTTGTAGTAGGCAAAGTCGAGGGACACGGAGCCGTAGACGCGCTTGATGCCGTCGTCGTAGCCCAGGTTCTCATTCTGCACGAATGCCTCGGAGATAGCGTCGGTCAGGGCGAAGTCCATCACCATGGGCAGGTGCGAGGTATAGCCGTCGGCATTGGTCTTGAAGCCGCCGTCAGCTGTCCTGCAGCCTTCCCAATAGGCTATCTGCTGGGTGTTGTGGAACCAGCACTCGCCCACGAGGGTGAAGTTGGGGAACTCCTTCAGGATACCGGCAGTCCAGGCCGAGATGTCCTCCTTGCGGGTGTAGGGATAGGTGTCCACGCGGATACCGTCCAGGTCAGCGTACTCTATCCACCACACTGCCAGCTGGATGTAGTACTGGAGGCAATAGGGATTGCTCAGGTTCATGTCGGGCATCGAGGTATCGAACCAGCCGGTCACGCAGGCGTCGATGTCGGTCCGGGCGGCGTGGGGATCGGAGTGTCCGGACATGGCGTAGTTGGAGCGGGTAAATGTCGGATGCTGGTGGATCCAGTCCTGGAAAGGCAGGTCGTTGAACCACCAGTGAGCGGTGCCGCTGTGGTTGGGCACGATGTCCTGGATGAACTTGATGCCCTTCTCATGAGCGGCGGCTACTAAGGAGCGGTACAGTTCGTTGGAGCCGTAGCGGGGGTCGATCTGATAGTAGTCCGCGCAGGCATAGCCGTGGTAGGAGTAGGTCGGCTCGTTGTCGAGGGTGATGGGCGTAGGCCAGATGGCGGTGATGCCGAGGTCGGCCAGATAGTCCAGATGGTCCATGATACCCTGGAGGTCACCGCCGTGACGTCCGCCGGGGAGCTTGCGGTTGCCCTTCTCGGCGGTCAGGGGCGAGGAGTCGTTCTTCTTGTCCCCGTTTGCGAAACGGTCGGGCATCAGCAGGTACACCACGTCGGAGGAGCCGAAGCCCACTCTCTCGCGGGAGCCCTCGCGACGCTCGCCTATGCTGTAGGCAAATGTCTCGGTCTTCCCGTCGGGGTAGTTGATGGTAAATGTGTACTCGCCCGGAGCCAGGTTATCGGCAATCTCGAGATCCACGAACACGTAGTTCGGGCTCTCGGCATAATGCACGGCCTTCACCGTGATCCCGTCAGAGTCCACGGACACACCCGCACCCGAAAGTCCGGGGGCGTGCAGCATCAGCGTCAGCGGGGTCTCCATCCCGGTCCACCAGCAGGGCGGCTCCACGCGCAGTCCCTCCTGGCCCACAGCTGCGGAAGCCATGGACGACAGCCCCATCGCAGCCAGAATCGTAGTCAGTAAATTTTTCTTCATAAATTATTGCTATTTGGTTTTATATATCGTTACACGTTGTCCACCTTCCAAAGGCGGGATGTTTTCGGTCTCTCTCCGCCCACCTTCCGAAGGTGAGGCATTTCCGGCCGTTTTCTGCACACCTTCCGAAGGTGGGAAAATGGGAACACGGAAAACGCAGAGCGGCATCAGAACACGAACTTATATCCGTGGGCGGGAAGGGTGTAGCTCTGTCCGGCGATGGAGCCTTCGGAGACGGTCACGGTCACTTCCTCTGCGGAAAAATTGAACACTGCGGCGAATCCGTCGCTGTCGTCAGAGAGCCTGCGCTCGAAGGCGAACACCTGTTCGGGCCTGTCGGACGCGAGTATCACCATAGGAGCCCCCTCGCGGGGAGCATACATCGACGGATGGGCATCCCTCATGGCAATCAGCTCCTGATAGAACTGAATGAAGCCTCCGCGGTCCTCCCACACGATGGGATCGCGCATGAAGAACTCCAGCGAGTTGTCGTTGCCCACCTCCTGACCGCTGTAGATCAGAGGCATGCCCGGCTCGGCGAAAGTCAGGGCGGCGAACTGGCGGGCAGCGTCCCCCATCCTCTCGAACTCGGTGCCGTTCCAGGAGTTCTCGTCGTGGTTGGAAGTGAAATTCATCTCGATGCTCTCCACTGGCAGCTTGCCCTCGTGCTCCACACGGTAGGCGGCGTACTCGGCGGCAGTGGCCTTGCCCTGAGCGAGCCTGTTCATAAACGCATGGTTGGACCAGCCGTAGTAGGCGTCGAAGGCATCGGTCATCAGAGCGGGCTCCTCGGACTCGGCCAGCATGAACAGGTCGGGACGGATCTCCCGGAGCGCCGCCACGGCGTCATTCCAGAAGTCCACCGGCACCTCGTGGGCCACATCGCAGCGGAAGCCGTCTACACCTACCTCGGACACCCAGTAGGTCATGGCGTCGAGCATGGCGGCACGCATATCGGCATTGTCGTAGTTCAGCTCGGCCACATCGGTCCAGTCGAAAGGAGCCACCGGAGTACCGGTGCTGTCATCCATCACGTACCACTCGGGATGCTCGGCGATCCAGCCGTGGTCGCGGGAGGTATGGTTGGCCACCCAGTCGAGAATCACCTTGAAGCCCAGCTCATGAGCCTTGTCCACCACGGACCGGAAGTCCTCGATGTCCCCGAACTCGGAATTGATAGCCTTGTAGTCGCGGATTGAGTAGTAACTGCCCAGCTCACCCTTTCGCTCCACCTCTCCGATGGGATACACGGGCATGAACCAGAGGATGTCCACCCCGAGTTCCTTAAGCCGGGGCAGATGCTTTTCGAAAGCCTTGAAGGTGCCCTCCTCGGTGTACTGGCGGACATTGACCTCATAAAGGACTGCGGAGGCCGTCCAGTCGGGATGGGTCACATTGCTCACAGGAGACTGCACCTCCTGTCCTGATTTGCCGGCGCATCCTGCAAGCAGAAGGACAGCGGTAGCAGCAAAAATTGTCTTGACGATATTCATATTTTACAATATTTAATATTACTTTTCGACGGGCCGGATCACGACTGCCGCACCGCCGCCCGGTGCTAAGGGGATGCGGAGGGTCGCGGAGGGCTTCACCTTCCTGGTATAGATCCGGTAGCTCTGAGGATTGGACTCCCAGTCGGCGTCCTCTCCGTCGGCGTAGACGGTGGCCTCGTATTTCTGGCCGGAGCCTGAGGGGAGGAACGAGAGAGGGATGACAGCCTCGCGGGCATTCTCGTCGGTGACGGCGCCCACGAACCATTCATCGGCACCGCGGGACTTGCGGGCCACAGTGATGTAGTCCCCTGGCTCGGCCTCGAGATACCAGGAGTCGTCCCAGTTGAGGGCCACATCGAGGATGAACTGGAACGCGTCCATAAAGCGCAGGTAGTTCTCGGGCAGGTCGCAGGCCATCTGCAGGGGCGAGGGCATGGTCACATAGAGGGCCAGCTGCCGCGCCAGTGTGGTACCGGCCTGCTCTCCGGGCTTGCTGCCGCCCTCGTAGTAGTCCAGCTTGGTCTGGAAGAGGCCGGGAGTGTAGTCCATCGGACCTCCCTTGAGACGGGTGAAGGGCAGGATGCAGGTGTGGTCGGGGTCGTTGCCGCCCATCGACTCGAACTCTCCGCCGCGGGCCGACTCCTGGGCTATCCAGTTGGGCCAGGTACGCATCAGTCCGGTCGGACGCACGGCCTCGTGGCTGTCGACCATGATCTCATACTCTGCGGCCTTGCTGACCACACGCACATAGTGGTCGTTCATCCACTGCGAGGAATGATATTCGCTGCGGGGGATGATGTAGCCCACATAACCGGTCTTGACCGAGTGATAGCCGTGGTCTACCATGTACTGGAAGGCCCGGTCCATCTGCAGTTCATAGTCAGCCGCGTTGGAGGCCGTCTCGTGGTGCATGATCATGCTGACTCCCTTCGAGCGGGCGTATGAGGACACCTCGTCGATGTCGAAATCGGGATAGGGCTTGTCGAACATGAAATGACGGTCCTTGCGGTAGGAGGCCCAGTCCTCCCAGCCTTCGTTCCAACCCTCGACGAGCACCGCGTCGATACCGTGCTCTGCGGCGAAGTCGATATAGCGCTTCACGTTATCGGTATTGGCCGCATGCCGGCCGTTGGGCGTCAGGGAGGCATAGTCGGTCACTCCCGGCCTGGCCTTGTAATAGTCGCTGTAGGCCCATGTCGCACCGGCTCCGGTGAACATCTCCCACCACACGCCCACGAATTTCTGGGGTTTGATCCACGATACGTCCTCTATCGCGCAGGGTTCATTGAGGTTATATATCAGCTGAGAGGCGAGGATGTCGCGGGCGTCGTCACTGACGATGACCGTCCTCCAGGGCGAATGGAAGGGAGCCTGGAGGTATCCCCTCACCCCGTTCTTGTCAGGCACCAGATGGGCGCTCAGACTGAAATCGGACGTATCCACATCCAGGAGCATGGCGGCATAGTGCACCAGCGCGGCCTCATGGATATTGATGTACAGCCCGTCATCCGTCTTGAGCATCAGAGGGGTCTGCACGGACAGTCCTCCCTCGGCCCTGGTCTCGTAGGTCTTCAGGTACAGCCGCTTCTCTATCTCCTCCTCCAGGTCAGATATCCGGGATGTCGTATAGGCGAACTCGTTGGTATCGTAGTCTCCGGGGATACAGAACGCCAGATGGTCTCCCGTCAGGTTGAACTCTGTCAGCTCGTCCCTCAGGCTCACATAGTTCACCCCGTCCTGCTCCGGCACCTCGTAGCGGAAGCCCAGTCCGTCGTCGAACAGACGGAAGCGCACCGTCATCATCCGGCCGCTCCCGTCCTGTTCCAATGTCAAGGCCATCTCATGAAAATGGTCCCTGACACTGGCATACTCGCCCCAGACAGGAGTCCAGCTCCGGTCCACTGTATCCCGGCTCACGGACACCACCGAAAAGCCGAAAGTCAGGTCCGCTTCGTCCCCCGTAAGTCCCAGACGGCTGGGGGTAATGACGGGCAGCCCCTTGTAGGTCAATGCATAGCTCAGCATCCCGCCCGTGCACTCGACGTTAAGGGACAATTCCCCGGAGGGAGAGCTCATCTGCTGCGCTCCCGCCCCTGAAGGCAGAAGGGCCGTCATAAGAAGGAGGGCAGCGGCAGTTATCATATTCTTTCTCATACAGTTTTTATTTTCTTTTAAGACAATTCTGTTTCTTCGGAGAGCACTACCCGCCCGTCCTGCACCGGCACAACGATACCGCTGCCGGCTCCAGCCGCATTGTGCGAGTATATGCGGATATAGGAACGTCCCATCTCCGCCGCATTGGAGGGAACATGCACCGTGAACACTCCGCTCTTACGGTAGGACAGGTACTTGTGGCCCAGCAGGGTATTCTGCCACAGGACCAGGTAACTGGCAGGGGTGTTGTCTACCTTGACGGTGAACTCCCTGCCGCCCATGTCGGTGCCCACTACGGTTACCTCGGGTACGGTCTGCGACTTTACATACTCCCGCTTGAGCACGATCACCCCGCTCTCCTCCCCCGTGGTCACTCTGACCGTAGAGATGTTGCGGGAGGCCGGTCCGGCAACCACCAGCACCGTATCCATGCTGTCAGGGGAGAGCGGCACCACCGTATAGTCGTTACAGGTCAGCCCGTCCACCCGGCCGATTCCGGGGAAATAGTCCCGGACCACCAGCAGGGTCGTATCGGACAGGAGCACGCAGGGTCTTGCCGGTGCGGACTTCTCGTCGAAGAAGGGGTTGCGCTCCACCCTGTACGAACAGGACGCAGCCATAAACAGTATGACTGCCGCTGCTGTCATCAATCTGAATGCTTTCATTTCAAATATTGAACACTACAGAAGAATACGAGCCCATGGTCAGACGGGGAGTGTCCCCGCTGCGGTCCATGGACACCTCGCCCTGGACGGCTACCGTACCGGTGACGGTGTCGTGCAGGAGGAAGTTGATCTCTCCTCCGCTGAAGTTGTGCAGTACCAGCACGCGGTCGTCCTCACTCTCCATAATCCAGGCGCAGAGCGCGGGGAGGGCAGTCAGGGTCTCGTTGTAGAGGTCATGGCGCACCATTCGGCCGTGAGCCAGGGCAGGGCAGGCGTGACGGGCCCGGGCAAAATCCTTGTACACCCGGAAGACGGACGAGGCGTCGGCGGCCTGCTCTGAGACAGATGGCGTCGGGAGAGCTACCTCCGCCTTACCGGTGTACGCGGCCAGCTTGGTGTTGTAGCTGTCGCCCCAGTTCATGGGGATACGCACATACTCGTCGCCGTTGTCCTTGACTCCGGTATAACCCAGCTCCTCACCGTAGTAGATGTAGGGCTCGCCGCCGGCGGTCAGGAGCACGGCTCCGGCCAGGCGCATCTTGGCGGTGGACTCGCCCAGGTCACTGCCGGCCCGGTTCTCGTCGTGGTTGGACAGCTTGGTGGCCTCGATATAGTCGGGACGCACGGCCGCATACTCCTGCTGATAGGACAGGATGTCCTTCACGAAGGTGTTGCCGGTACCGGAGTTGATGCCGGAAGAGAGCCTCCACCAGAAGGAGAACTCGAAGGCCGCGGGCAGGCCGGCGTAGTAGGGCGCCACCTCATTGTGCTCGGAGAACACCTCTCCGACCATATAGAAGGGATCCTCTCCGGTGAAGCCCCCGCTCATGGCGTCGTAGAACTTGCCCAGGAATGTCGGGTTCTCGCTGGAATTGGCATTGTGATAAATGTGCTTCACGGCATCCAGACGCATGCCGTCGATGCCGTAGCCGGTCACCCACTGACGGCCGATGCGCACCAGTTCCTGGAAGGCAGGGGACTTCTCGGCCTCACCGGCGGCCCCGTAGTTGAGGTCTGCGAACCAGGAGGTCCACATGTGGGAATGATAGTAGAGGGTACCGGGCATCAGTAGGTCGGCCACGGCGTTGTTGTCCTGAGAAGTGAAGAGCTCCTTGGGCACTCCGAACTCAATCATCGCCTCAGAAGCGTTCTCTACCCCGTACTTGGTGCCGGGCGTCCAGTCTTCCGTACCCTCGGTGCGGATCAGGAATCCCCAGGGAGAATCGAAATCCACCGTCAGGGAGTACATCCCGCCCCCGTCATCGTAGAACTTCACGTGACGGCCGGGGTCGCCCAGGTAGAGGTACTTGTCGCTGTCCGTATCCGGAGCGGTATTCTCCGGGTCTGCCGGCCCGTCCGTGCGGGTCACGGTGACAGTCGGAGCATCGGGGTCGGTCCAGTCCAGAACGAACTCCATGGTGCCGACGGCGGCATTGCCGGCCACGTACCACTGGGAGGCGTCGTAGCCGTTGGAGCCCTCGGTATTGATCATGGGGATGCGTCCGGCCTCTATATCAGCCCGGGGGTTGTCCGAGAAGATGTAGAAGTCGCGGTAAGGGCTGTCCTCATTCTCCTTGGCGTCCAGGAACCAGGGATGGTCCTTGCTGCTGTGGTTGAGTACGTAGTCGATGTATATCTTGATATCCCTCCCGTGGGCCGCGGCCACCAGGGCCCTGAAGTCCTCGAGGGTACCGTAATCCGGATTCACAGCCGCATAGTCCTTCACGTCATAGCCATGATAGGAGGCCGCCGGATGTATGGGTGAGAGCCACAGGGCCGTCGCTCCGAGCGAGTCCAGGTAGTCGAGCTTGTCGATGATACCCTGGAAATCGCCTATGCCGTCTCCGTCCGAGTCGGCAAAGGAATACACCAGCAGCTGATAGGTAATCTCCGCGTTCTTCGTCCCGTCCCACTCGATGGGGTCTGCCGTCAGCGTCCCGCTCAGTCCGTCCCCGCCTTCCTCCCGGCCTTCCGGCTCGCAGGAGCAGAGAACCAGCAGCGGCAGGAGCAGCATCCGCATCTTAGTTAAAAAATCATATCTCTTCATTTTGACAATATTAAAAAGGGCGGGTACAATATCTGTCCCGCCCTCCATTAAATTCTTCTGTTACTCGGCTGTCGTGAGAGTCAGGGTCTCGTTGGCCACGTCGTAAACCATGTTATAGGTTCCGACATTCTCGCCGGGGTTGATATCTCCACCGCCCTGCTTGAGGCTGATGGGAGTTCCTACTGCGAAAGATGCGCCGTCCGCCAGACCGCGGTCAGGGATAGTCACCTCGCTTGTAGACCACTGACCGGCCCATCTGAGTTTGAACTCACCTTGAATCTCTGCAGGGACTGCGGAAGTCCATGTGCCTGCTGCCGCGTCATAGAGCATGGGAAGGTCATTTCCCCAGCTGTCTCCGGCAACCGCTCCGATCACGCCCCATCCGAGGATGTAGACAGTATTGTCATTGGTATTGAGAACAACCTTTCTCAGACCTGCCTGTGAAGCCGACACTCCGAAATTGGAAGCTCCGGAAGTCAGGCCCCGATAGACCACGCCCGTCGACAGGGTATCGCCGGCCGCTGCCGCGCCTACCTCTGCCTCCCAGTTGTTGTACTGGATCTTGAACTGATTGCCCTCTGCGAAGTTGATGGGTGCGCTCACCCAGATACCGCTGCCTGCGGGGAACTCCGTCATCACATATTCATTGGCCCATCCGGTGTCACCGTCGAAGTCTCCCTTGATTCCCCATACAGGTGTGCCGGGATCCTCGGGGTCCTCGGGATCCTCAGGCTCCTCGGGCTCGTCACCTCCGTCCACAGGCTTGCCGTAGTCGGCTGCGCTGAGGCTGTAGGTAGGATTGTCCCAGTCATTGAGATCGAGATAGAACCTGTACTGGCCGGGCTCGGCGATCTGGATGTTGTCTCCGGAGCCGATGCCGACACCGTTCTCGCCTTCGCCTGTTCCGATCCAGGTTCCGCCGTTGTCAAGGATAAACTTGAATCCGCCGGCTGCAGGAATGTCCAGGTCGATGTAGAACTTGCCGTTGGTACGGATCTGGGTCATCTCGTCGGTGTTGGTGTCGTCAGCGGCCCATCCGTTGAAGTCACCTGCAACCTTCACGCTGTTGAAGCCCCTGATCATGTTCAGGGTCAGGGAGGACTTCACGAAGTGGAAGTTGTAGTAACGGAAGGAACTGTAGTTGGTGATGTTGCCGCTGCCTCCGTCATTCCAGAGAGTAATGGAGGGAGCCTCGGGTTCGGCAGAGGTCATATCGCCTGTTCCCCAGTTGCCGTTGTCCCAGTTGGCCGCACCGGTAATCTTGAAACCGTAATCCGCGCACTCGGCACCGAAGTCCACGATACCCACGTAGTTCTCCTCATCCTCGGCATAGCTGAAGAGGAAGGCTGTATTGCCGTGGTCCCAGCCGCAGAAAGCTCCTATCACATATACGGCAGAATATACCTTCTCGGCATCAAACGGCGTCACAGTCGTAGACACTGTGTTGGATATCAAGGACTCGACAGAACCTACAGGTGAAGACTCACCCATCATCTGCGCCTCAATCCTGAAATACACCGTCACAGGTTCAGCGGGCTGGCATGCCAATGTAATGAGCGCATTGTTGAGCGTATTGGCGGAAATGGTGATGCCGGCCGTATCGGTAGTAACATTTCCCAGACTCTGCTTGGCGGAGAAATCCTCATGGATATCGGCATAGGCCGTATATCTTGCAGCTGTCGGGATACCGAACTCGGCTGCGGAGAACTGCAGAGTGGCGAACTCGCCTCCATCCTCGAGGACATAGCTTCCGGCAAGAGCCTCAAGGGCAGGAACGACAGCATTCTCGGGATTGTAGGTGACAATCTCCTTCTCCGCGCATGACGTCAGCATGGCTGCGGACATCAGAGTGGCTGCGAATATGTTGAAAATCTTTTTCATATCGTTCTATTCTTATTTAAGAGTTGTCTGTTAATATCCGGG
Organism: Candidatus Coprenecus merdigallinarum; assembly: GCA_018712545.1. Taxonomy (GTDB): domain Bacteria; phylum Bacteroidota; class Bacteroidia; order Bacteroidales; family UBA932; genus Coprenecus; species Coprenecus merdigallinarum. The sequence goes on from DVGV01000084.1 coordinate 15,350, forward strand.
ATTCTGCTTCAGCTTGCTGTTGGAGTTGATCTCGGTGGTAGGAATAGGATAGAGATTGTAGCGGTCATCTACGCTGTTGCCCTGATATGAGCCGCCTTTCCAATCCCAAAGATAAGTAGATGATGTCAGCAGACCGAAGCGGACAAGGTCCTGACGGCGCATGTTCTCCCAGTAGAGCTCGCGGGCCCGCTCGTCGAGGATGTCATCGAGGGTCACTGAGGACGAGGAACCCAGTCCGGCTCTCTCACGTACAGCGTTGTAGGCGGCAAGACCGTCAGCCTGGATACCGCCTTTGCGGAGCTGTGCCTCTGCCAGCATCAGATATGCGTCGGCTGCCCTGAAGATAGGATAGTCGGTGTCGGGATAGGAAGAAGTGCTGTTGTCGGCGGGAGATCCGTCATGCTTGAGGTTGGTGAACTTCATCTGGCACCAGCCGCTGGCGAAGTTGGAATTGTCGATGATCTCGCGGGTGTGGGCCTGCTCTCCGAACTCAGAGCCGTCAGTAAAGAGGAATCTCTGGTCGGTACTCTCGTCGAAGAGGTCGAGGAACTGAGGAGTCACCACCAGACCGCCCCATCCGTCGTTGGTGCCGAGAGCAGCCTGCCAGTCAGGGTTACCGGATACGATGGAGCCTTTGATTACGAAGTTTGTGCTGCCGTAGGTCTGGATATTGGCGCCGTCGCTCTGCACTGCGAAGATTATCTCGGGGCAGAGGTTGTTGTCGGCTGAGAAGTTCCACTGCCATTCTGACGGCAGGGAATAAGTGTCGACTATCTTCTTGCTCTCGGCAGCGCACTCGTCCCAGGCACTGATTACAGGACGTCCCTGAGGATCGTCAGCCGTGAACACCTCGGCGTTGAGGTATATCTTGGCGAGCAGCATGGTTGCGAACTCCTGACTGGTACGGCCATACTCAGTGGAGGCTGCGGGACGCAGGTCATCGCGGAATCCGTCCTCACCGTCAATCTCGTTTACGAGCCACTCGTAGAGGTCGTAACGGAGGATCTGGTCGGGGCCGGAGGCACCCACTGAATTATCCTCCGTGGCAAAGGGCACATTGCCGAAGAGGTCGATGGCGTGATAGTAGCTCAGAGCTCTCAGAGCCCTGGCCTGAGCGAGCATATAGTCCATCTCCTCGCCCTGGAACTCCTCGGCAGCCTCAGCGCGGCGGATAAACTCGTTGCAGAGACCTATCTGATAGTAGATTCTTGAGAACATAGCCGTAACGAACACGTCTGAAGTAGTCCAGCTGAGTCCGTGGAGAGACTTGATGGTCTGGTCGTTCCAGCATACGCTGGCCTCATCCGTAGGAAGCTCCTGAAGATGGAAGAGGGCCCTCATATACTGGCCGTAACCGCCGTCAATACCGTCGATGTCGGGGGATGAGTCAGGACCTTCGGAGGCACTGACCGACAGACCGCCGTAGCACTTGGCCAGCAGCTGCTGGTAAGCCTCGATGCTGTTGAGCACATCTTCCGGTGTCTGGATATTGGGGTCGATAGGTGTTACGTTCAGGTCATTCACACAGGAAGTGGTGAACATAGCCGCTGCCGACACCGCTATTGAGATAAGTATTGTATTTATTCTTTTCATGATTTCAGATCTCCTTGATTAGAAGTTGTACTTAAGGCCGATAATATAGGTCCGGGGACGGGGATATACATTGTTGTCTATACCACCGAATACCTCAGGATCGATTCCTGAGTACTTGGTAAAGGTCGCTACGTTCTGAACAGTACCGAAGAGATTGAGGTTACCGCCCTTGCCCAGGTCGAAGAGATAGCTGAGGGTTATACGGTCGATCTTGAAGAACGAACCGTCCTCAACCCAGTAGTCTGACAGATATGCCGCCTGGTCGAAGCCCCATGCAGGAGCAGCTGTCATGCAGTTGCGCACGAAGGAGTTGGTCCACAGGTCGGACAGCAGGGACAGACGGGAGGCGTTGTTGTTGTACACCATATTGCCGAGGTTGCCGTGACCGGCGATGGCCAGTGTCAGATTCTTCCAGGACACCGAGGTGTTGAAGCCGATGGTCCATACAGGGTTGGCCTGACCGAGGTAATAGAGGTCGTCGGCATCGATGACACCGTCTCCGTTCTGGTCCACATACGCACCGGGAATGGGAGCACCGCTCTCGTCATAGATCTGCTGGTATACATAGAAGGTATTGGCAGGATATCCGGTCATGTGCCTCTGGATCGTATTGCCGACACCGCCGCTGATACCGCCTGTAGCCACTCCTGTGTAACCGTCGCCGTCGTTGGTCGTCAACTTGGTAATCCGGTTCTGGTTATATGCCAGGTTGGCGCCGACAGTCCAGTTCCAGTCCTTTGTCTGGACGGGGATACCGGTAATCTCGAACTCCACTCCCTTGTTGACCAGCGATCCGATATTTGCAAAGAGGTAGTTGCTCAGGTTGGCTCCGGCCGCTACGGGAGTATAGTTCAGCAGGTCGGTGGTCTCCCTGTAGTACAGGTCCAGGGTACCGAACAGACGGTCGTTGAAGAAGCCGTAGTCGACACCGACGTTATAGGTGGTGGTGGTCTCCCACTTCAGGTCGGCATTGTAGCCGTTGGGAGTGATGGGCACGATCACCTGTCCGTTGAACATATAGTAACTGCCGACCAGGTTGGTCTGATAGGTAGGTATGGACTGGTACACGTCACCTATATCCTGCTGTCCGGTCTGACCCCAGCTCAGACGGAGCTTCAGGTCGGAAACGGCCTTTGCGTTCTTGAGGAAGCTCTCGCCCTTGAGGTTCCATCCGAAGGCCACGGAAGGGAAGAAGCCCCACTTGTTGTTGGTAAAGCGGGAAGTTCCGTCCCAACGGACAGTGGCTGTCAGCATGTAACGGTCGTCGTAGTTGTAGTTGGCACGGCCGAAGAAGGATACGAGGAAGTACTCGCTCTTGTTGTGGAACTCGGAGAGAGTAGCTTTGCTGCCGGCCACGGGATCGGGCTGTGTCTCGGACAGACTGTTGCTTTCCGTATAGAAATGCTGCCAGGAATAACCGGCCATGACACCGAAGCGGTGTTTGTTGATCTCCTTGGAGTAGTCGGCGTAAGCCTCGAGGGTCATGTCGCGTTTGGTCTGGTCGTAGGGATTGTAGAGACCGCGGCCGGCCTGGGTCTGGTTATGATAGGACTGCTCTGCTCCGTAAGGAACGGTTACTGTTCCGTTGGAGTGAGAATAGTCCATACCGAGGTTGAGGTTCAGCCTCAGGTCCTCGAGACCGTGAATCTTATAGTCGAACTGGGCATTGCCTATGAAACGGGAAGCCTTGGAGACGTCTGTACGCTGGTACAGGGCAGCCAGAGGGTTGATGGTAGACTGGGTGTTGGGTGCGAATGTTCCGTCTTCAAGCACATTGCCCCACATCTGATATCCGTCAAGGCCATGCCCGCTGTAAACGGGCTGGGTAGGATCGTACTCTATGGCTGCGGAGATAGCGCCAGTGTTGGCGAAACGGTTGTTCTGGAACATTCCCTTTCCGTTGAGGGAGATGGTCAGATGATCGTCGAAGAAGGTAGGGGTCAGGTTCAGGGAAACTGTTCCGCGCTCCATGCTGGAGGTCTTCAGAGTACCTTTTTCATTGAGATAGCCTCCGGACACACGGTAAGGCATGTAGCCGGCATTGCCGAACTTGAAGTTGCCCTGCAGGCCGATATTGGCCTCGTGGCTCATGCCCAGCTGGTATATCTGCTTCTGCCAGTCTGTGTTGGCATCACCGAGAGCGAGGTAGCCCTCGGATGTCTCGCTGCCCGTCCATGCCAGCATGGCCTCCCTCATCTCATCTCCTGTCATCACGTCCAGGTACCTGGCATTCTGAGAGACGGAGAGAGTGTAGTCTGCGCTTACGCGGGGCACTGCGGAATCGTACTTGCTGCCCTTCTTGGTGGTGATGATAATCACACCGTTTGACGCACGCGAACCATAGATGGCGGTGGCTGAGGCATCCTTGAGGACGGTGAATGTCTCGATATCGGCGGGGTTGATGGAGGAGAGCTGATCGGCCACTCCGCTGATACCCTCATTGGTGATGGGCAGACCGTCGATAACGATAAGAGGTGAGTTCTGGGCGTTCAGGGACGAACCGCCGCGGATACGGATGGTGGATCCGGAGCCGGGAGCACCGTCACCTTCCGTAATAACGACACCGGCCGACTTACCTTTCAGCAGCTCGGCGGGCGAGGTCACCGCACCCTTGTTGAGCTGGTCGGCGCGGACAGTGGCGACCGAACCGGTCAGGTCCTCTTTCTTAACCGTACCGTAACCGATGACCACCACTTCCTCCAGGAGCTCGGTATCATCTTCGAGAACGATGACCGCCGGCACCTGGTCGGCCTGGAATACTAGTGTCTTGTAACCGATGAGCGAGATTTCGATCATCGAGGAAGCAGAGGGAACGACTAACTGGAAGTTACCGTCCAAATCTGATTCCGTACCATTGAGTGTCCCCTGTTCGAGGACTGCAGCTCCGATTACCGGCCCCATTGCATCGACGATCCGGCCTTTCACAGTGTACTGTGCCCAGGCGCTCGTCAGCGAGAGGAGTGTAATCGAGATCAATGCTGTCATCAATCTTTTCATACGTTAGATATTAATTGATTGTACTTAAAAATAGTTAGTTGTTATTTCCTACGGAAAAGCCGCAGCCGTACCGGGTCGTCCTTGTCCTCCACGAATATCACTGAGATGGAGGCTATAAGCAGACAGAGTCCGGAGAATACCATGGCATAGACAGTGTGACCGCCGTACACATGGTTGACCATGAAGCCGCCGAGAAGGCCGTTGCATACCTGCGGTATAGTGATAAAGAAGTTGAAGATACCCATGAATACTCCCATCTTGGCGGCAGGGAGCGAGCCGGCGAGGATGGAGTAAGGCATGGCCAGGATGCTGCCCCAGGCGATACCGACTCCTATCATGGATATAATCAGCAGGTTCGGGTTCTTGAAGATGAAGAAGGAGGCGAAACCCAGGGCGCCCATCAGCAGGGAGAAGGAGTGGGTGGCCTTGCGGCCGATCCTGGAGGCTATCCAGGGCAGGAGGAAGGCGTAGACTGCGGCCACACCATTATATATACCCTGCAGGACGCCAACCCAGTCACCGGCATTGCCGAACTCGACCGAGGTACGGTCCACGGTGTTGTAGCAGTGTTCGGCCACAGCGGGGGTCATGTACACCCACATGGAGAAGAGGGCGAACCAGGAGAAGAACTGGACCGCTCCGAGCTGCACCATGGTCCTGGGCATGCGGCCGAAGTCCTTGAATATCTCCAGGAAGCCTCCGTCCTTCTCCTTCTTCTTCCCCGGCTCGGGAGGATACTCGGAGGTACTGATGACTGTCCAGAGCACACAGAGCAGCAGGACCGCGGAGCCGATGTAAAAGGCTGCCTTCACGTTGGGCGCGACACTGCCCGCTTCGGCCGGAGTGTTGGACATACCGAACCAGTTGGTCAGCACATAAGGAAGTACGGCTCCTACCACGGCACCTACACCGATAAGGGAGGTCTGCATCGAGAAGCCGAGGGTCCTCTGTTCCGAGGGCAGCTTGTCGGCGACCAGGGCCCTGAAGGGTTCCATGGCCACATTGATGGAGGCATCCATGATCATGAGTATACCGGCGCCTATCAGCAGAGGGGAGAGGAAACCGGCAAGGGAGGGTGAGTTGGGCATCAGGAACAGCATCAGGGAGGCCAGGATGGCTCCGGCCAGGAAGTAGGGACGTCTCCTGCCGAGCCGGCACCATGTGCGGTCGCTGTAGTGCCCTATGATGGGCTGGACGATCATGCCCGTCAGGGGCGCCGCCAGCCAGAAATAAGACAGATGGGCCACATCAGCTCCGAATGACTGCAGGATCCGGCTGACATTGGCATTCTGCAATGCCAGGCCGAACTGAATCCCGAGAAACCCGAAACTCATGTTGAAAATCTGCATGAATGTCATTCTCTTCTTTTCCATAGAGAGTCTGTATGCGGTTTAATAAGCAGGGTCAAAATTAGACTTTCCACACCTTTTAAACATTATAGTTTCCGACGGACCGTGGGAAATCCACGACGAATTGTAACATTTTTTTAACAAATTGGAAATATCCGTCATCTTTCTTAACTTTGCATCCGCTATGAAAGTCCTGATAATAGAAGACGAGATACCGGCACAGCAGATACTGGCAAAGCTGACGGGCAGATTCTTTCCCGGCTTCACCATTGTCGGGATACTGGATTCGGTGGATGCTGCCGTCAGTTTCCTCAGGCAGCACTCCCCAGACCTCATTTTCATGGACGTGGAGCTCTCTGACGGCAAGAGTTTCGAGATATTCCGGAAAGTAGACATAAACTGCCCGGTCATAGTCACTACCGCATACGTGGACTACGCCCTGGACGCTTTCAGGAACAAATGCATAGACTACCTCATGAAACCCATCGACGCGGCTGAGTTCAAGGCCTCGGTCGAGAGATGCCTGCAGTTATGCGGGACAGCTGCCGCGCATAAATCCGCACCGGATATAACTGCCTACGCGAAGCCCGTCTGCAAGCACCACTTTACCATCAAGCTGGGAAGCCAGATACTGGTTATCGACGTCAACGACATAGCCTATTTCTACTCCAACGACAAATCCACTTATCTGGTCACCCGCGACGGCAAGCAGTACATGACCGATGACTCGCTCACGGCAATAGAAAGCGAGGTGGATCCGGCGAAATTCTACAAAATATCCAGAAAGTGCCTGGTGGGGCTGTCATCCATCTACACCATTTCGAAATACTTCAACTCAAGGCTCAAAGTCACCCTCTCCCCGAAAAACATAGATCCGGTGATTGTCCCGCGCGACCGCGTCCAGTCCTTCATGGAATGGATAGAAGGCGCGTAGTCACTGCACCAGCGGGATGCGGACAATAAATTCAGAAGCCGTCTTATCCGCCTCTACCCGGCGGTTGAAGAGTATCTCATACTGCCGGCTGACATTCTGCAGTCCGGTTCCCGGGGATGTGTCGGATCCGTTTATTTTGGGATTCAGATTGTTGCGCACCACTATGCGGCCGTTCTCCACCCCGATCGACACATGCAGGACACTGGACGAGTTCACCACATTGTGCTTGACGGCATTCTCAATCATCATCTGCAGGGTACATGGAATGATTTTGGTCCCGTAATATCTTTCCGGGATGTCTATATCCGTCACGAACGAGGTACCGAATCTCTCCCGCAGCAGGTCACAGTACTTGCTTACGAACTCCAGTTCCTCGTCCAGCTGCACCAGAGTCTGCTTTTCCAGCTTAAGGAAATAGCGGTATACCCCTGCGAGTTTCCCCGCATAATCACTGGCTCTGTCCGCATCTTCGTGTATCAGGAACTGCAGTACGGTCAGGCTGTTGAACAGAAAATGCGGGTTTGTCTCACTCTTAAGGAGCTGATACTGGTAATTGGCACGGGCACGCTTTTCGGCCTCTACGGCAACTGCCTTGCGGTTGGTCCACCGGTAGTAGAAAATAAGGTCCGTCACAAGAATCGCCACAGCATTGAATACGAAATTGCTTACGTAAGTAAACAGGAACAGCCTGCCGAAGAATCTGGAGCCGTCCACCACCTGCGGATACTGCCATATCCGGATCAGCAGCGAGGTAAGAAAGGCCATCAGCGCTATCGCACCCACCTCCACCAGGGACCTGACAATAGTCCTGCCGCTCCCGTAAGGAAAGAAGCGGACCAGCAGCACAACCGCCAGAATGTCCCCGAGCACTGCCCCGAAAGTCAGGGAATAGTTCGACAGGGTCTGGAACAGGAAGTCCCCGAAATAGAGGCCGAAACTCTCGTAGAACAAGGGCATGACCCGTTCTATCACTATCCTCGCAATAAGAACGATGATAATGATGACCATCAGGTCCACCGTAGAGACCTGGCCGCGACTGTCCCTATTGCTGTTTTCCTCCGACATGCCAGTCCTTGCGCACCAACAGTATTATCACCTGACCCAGGAACTCCGTGGTCAGCATCGTCACAATGGTGTTGATCCACACACCCCATGAGGGGACCCATCTTTCCAGCAGTCCGGCGCCCTCCGTACCGATATAGAAACCGGCGAAACAGGAAAGGAACGACAGCCCCAGGAAAACATCGAATGAAGCCTTGTAGTACTGGATGAGAACAAAAACCATTGCAATCGTAAGGCAGGTAAGAAATATTCCGTCACCTATCTTCGTATCGTGAAGCGCCAGACAGACCAGCGCGTGGGCAAGAACGAAGACCAGGACTATGACGTTGGCCTTGAGAAGGTCACTTCTCCCGCTGTCCGATCTTGAGAAAAACCGCTTCATAGTCACAGATATTTCTGTAAAATTAGGGATTTTTCAATAATTTTGCAAAAAAATCCGCGCGATGATCATTCATTTTTCTATCAACTTCCGCACGACATGGGGGCAGAACCTCTACATCTCCGGTTCCCTGCCGGAGCTAGGAGGCGGCGATCCGGCCAAAGCCGTTGCAATGAACTATTCTCCTGACAATTTTTGGAAAGCAGACATTAAAATAGCATCCCTCCGGGAAAGGCTGCTGTCCTACAAATACCTCGTCAGGTCAGACGACGGAAGCAGCTTCTACGAGGCAGGAGCGCAGAGGACCCTGGGACTGAACAGCGCCTCCAGAGAACTTTTCCTCAATGACGAATGGCAGGGTAACTCCGGCACAGCACCTTTCCTGACCGCGCCCTTCTCGGATATTTTCTTCTCCCACAGCGACAGAGAGGCCACGCAGACCCACATTCACAGCCGCGAGGTCACCATCAGGGTAACCGCACCTGCTGTCGGGACGGACTGGGTGCTCGGCATCTGCGGAGACTCACCTCTGCTGGGAAGCTGGAGTCCGGCCAAGGCTCCGGACATGATTCCCGTCCACGGATCGCGCTGGGTAGTGCATCTTCCGGCGGAAAAGCTGGGAAGACGTCTCGAATTCAAGTTTATAAAGCGTAATCCACACAATGGCGCCACCGTATGGGAGGAGAGGGACAACCGCGTCCTGGAGCTCCCGGGGAACATCATGCCGCACCAGACCTGGGCCGTGGAATACTCCCAGGCTGCGTTCAGTACGGGTACGCCACGGTTTTCGGGCACGGCAGTTCCTGTATTCTCCATCAGGACAGCGGACAGCTGCGGCATCGGCAGCTTCACCGACCTGAAAACTATGGGAGACTGGCTCCACTCCATAGGCCAGAATGTCCTGCAGATCCTCCCCGTAAACGACACCACCTCCACCGGCACCTGGACCGACTCTTACCCCTACGGCGGCATATCGGTCATGGCCCTCCATCCCATCTTCATAGACATCACGGCCATCGGCCCGCTCAAGAACCCGGGGCAGCGCTCGGCTTTCACCCGCGAGCGGAAAGCCCTGGATGCCCTGCCTGCGGTCGACTACGAGAAAGTGCTTGCTTTCAAGAACAAATACCTCAGAATACAGTTCGGAACCTACAAGAAGGATACCTTCGCCGAGCCGAAGTTCCTCTCATTCTACCGCAGCAACCGGTCATGGCTTCTGCCCTATTGCGCCTTCTGCGCCCTGAGGGACAGCCACGGCACAGCCGATTTTTCCCAGTGGGGAGAGGACTCCGTCTGCACCCCTGAGCTGATAGCCCGCGTCAACTCGGAGGACAGTCCCCTGTATCCCGAAATCTCCTTCCATATTTTCACCCAGTATCACCTCCACCGCCAGCTGCTTGATTCGGTGCAGTACCTTCATTCCCTGGGTATTGCCTTAAAAGGAGATATCCCGATAGGCATCACGCGCAACAGCGCTGACGCATGGGCGTCCCCGGAGCTCTTCCACATGGACTCCCAGGCAGGTGCCCCGCCCGATGACTTCGCGGCCGACGGCCAGAACTGGGGCTTCCCCACCTACGACTGGGACAGGATGGCCTCCGACGGCTACCGCTGGTGGAAAGAACGTTTCCGCCATATGTCCGGGTATTTCGACGCTTACAGGATAGACCACGTACTGGGATTCTTCCGGATATGGGAGATCCCGGCATGCCATACACAGGGAATCATGGGACATTTCTCCCCCGCCCTGCCGATGAGCAGCGGGGAGCTCCGGTCATTCGGATTTCCGTTTGACTTCCACCGCCACGCCACACCCTACATCCGGTACTGGCAGCTGAAGGACATGTTCGGGGACAGGACACAGGAGGTGATGGACAGATACCTGAACAGCACCGAATACGATGTCTTCACCCTCAAGGAGGAATTCAGCACGCAGAAGAAAATAGCAGACTTCTTCGGCCCTGCCCGGGACAATATCAAAGACGGCCTGCTGGCTCTCGTCAGCGAGGTGCTCTTCCTCGAGGACTGCAACCGGCCCGGCATGTTCCATCCCAGGATCTCAGCCCAGCATACCCGGTCATACAGAGACCTTCCCGAGGAGGAGAAGGCAGCCTACAACCGCATCTACGACCATTTCTTCTACAAAAGACACAATGAGTTCTGGAGGGAATCGGCCCTGCGCAAGCTTCCCGAGGTCATAGCCGCCACCAATATGCTCACCTGCGCTGAGGATCTCGGCATGATACCCGAATGCGTGCCGGGCGTCCTCCACGACCTGAGAATCCTCTCGCTCGAGATATTCCGGATGTCCAAGGACCCTGCGTCGGCCTTCGGCGATCCCGCCCGCTATCCCTACATGAGCGTATGCACCACCGGCACCCACGACACCAGCACCCTGAGACAGTGGTGGGAAGAGGAGCGCACGGCATCCTCCGGATACTGGCGGAGCATGATGCACGGGACAGGAGAGCCTCCGTGCTTCTGCGAGCCCTGGATATGCGAGAGGATCATCCGCTCACATATGGCGTCTCCCTCGATGCTGGCCATTCTTCCTCTTCAGGACTGGCTCTCCGTGGACGGAGATGTCAGGGCTCAGGACCCCTCCTCCGAGCGCATCAACATACCCTCAGTGCCGAAGCATTACTGGAGGTACCGCATGCATCTGACTGTTGAGGAACTGATGAGCAATACAAAACTTACCGCCAAACTTCAGGAACTTTCGAGGAGATGAGCCACGACAGCACAAGCACAGGTCCGGCAGCCGCCGGACGGAAAAGACGCGGGTTCAGGATGGCCCTGCACTGGCAGATTCTCATAGGCATAGGCCTGGGAGCTCTCTACGGCATCTTCCTGCCGCACTGGACCCAGTACATAGAATGGATCGGCGACCTGTTCCTCAACGCCCTCAACATGATAGTAATACCGCTCATCGCCTCATCCATCTTCATCGGAGTAGCCGGCATGGCGGGAGGCAACCTGGGACGCGTGCTGGGCAAGACCCTGGTCTACTACCTGACCACCACACTGACGGCCGTAATCATAGGCCTGGCGCTGGTCAGCATCATCAAGCCCGGAGTCGGCAGGGATGTAGTGCTCACCGGCAGCGTGGAGAACTTCGCCGCACAGGACGTGCACATGATCGACCAGCTCACCGGCATAGTTCCCTCCAATGTCTTCGCCGCCATGGCCGAAGGAAACATCCTGCCTATAATCTTCTTCATGGTCCTGCTCGGCGTATTCTCCACAAAACTGGACAAGAAGCACTACTCCGTCCTGCTCGACTTCTTCACGGCTGTATACGAGCTGATCATGAAAGTCACGATGGCAGTCATAAGACTCACTCCGATAGGCATTTTCTCCGTAATGGCCTGCATGATCGGAAAGCAGGCCGGAGATCCGGAGGCCCTGGTCGGCATAGTCAAGGGACTCGGCCTCTTCGTACTCACCGTATGGGCCGGCTGCCTGATCCACGGAGGACTGGTACTGCCGGGAACAGTATGGACCCTCGCCCGCATCAATCCGTACAGGCACATGCGCCGGGTATCCACCCCCCTGCTGACAGCCTTCACCACCTGCTCGTCCAACGCCACGCTCCCCCTGTCCATACGCTACACTGAAGCCTGCGGCGTGTCGGAGAAACTGGCAGGGCTGACACTCTCGCTGGGGAGCACCGTGAACATGAACGGGACAGCCCTGTTCGAGTGCGTCTCCGCCCTGTTCATAGCTCAGCTCTACGGCATCGACCTGACTGTCGGACAACAGATAACAGTCGTGCTGACCTCCCTTATGGCGGCGGTCGGCTCGGCCGGAATACCTATGGCAGGCATAGTGATGATGGCCATAGTGTTCAACGCCGTCGGACTGCCGATGGAGGGAGTAGGTATAATTCTTGCAGTACAGCAAATCTGCGAAATGCCCCGCACCTGCCTCAATGTATACGGAGACCTGTGCGGAGCCGTCATCGTAGCCCGTTCGGAAGGTGAGACCATCTCCGTCTGAGCCGCTGCAGTTTGCAATATTAAGAACAACATGAGACTACGCAACAGCATCACAACACTGACTCTGACTGTCCTGACCCTTTCCCTGCTGCCAGGATGCCAGTCCTCTCCGGCCGCCGCTGTCGAAGGGGAGTACGAGCTCAAGGCACAGAGCGTTCTGATTAACGGCATCATCATAAATATGGCTGACTGGCCCGGAAGCTCGGTAAGCGTGACGGCAGTGGACGAGGAATCCGTGACAGTCACGGTAGACAGCCTCCTGCTTGGGTTCGGTACCCTGACGGTACCCGGCACTGCCGCCGTGGACGGCAGGGGCAGATATTCATTCTCCGGATCCTTCACCGGTCAGGACCGCGACATCTCCGTTACCGGCACCGTCAACAAAGGTTCGCTGTCGCTCAGCATCACAGACCTGCACACCACTCCGGCTGCGGGCAGGTGGAAGGTTGCAGCAGCCGTGGACGGTCTGGCTGACATAAGCGTATCTTTCTACAGTCCCATGATAACTGAGATACCGCTTGGAGACGGGAACTCCATATCCGTGGAGGAAGCCCTGACCCTGCTCAACGCCGTCCTCCGCAGCACCGTCACTCCGGAACTTGACAAGCTCAGATACATAGAGATGACCCGCACCGGATACATAGGCATCGCCCTGAACGGAGACATCAGTCCGGATCTGGAGCCGCTCCTGCAGGACGTGATACAGTACTGGTCCGAGCCCGACGCCTCTCGCCTGCACATCTATCTGCGCCGCACCATTACCGATGGTCTCGGTCTGGGCATTTCCCCCCTGGATGCAGCCCTGGCCTGCTCGGTCTCCGACGGCAGCATGACCCTCTGCCTGGACCGGCAGACACTGTCTCCCTGGCTTGAGGAGATTTCTTCCGCCATCAACAGCCTCTCATACGAGGACTACATAGAGGCCGGCAGTCCATTAGGAGATATCAGCGAGGAAGAGTTCCGGCAGCTCAGAAGCATGGCATCCCTGCTGGTGACCTCCCTTTCAATCCCCGGCACGGAACTCAGCCTGCAGACAAGGATGGTTCCGGCCATGTAAGCATAAATTAATTCACCAATAATAAAAAAAAAAATGAAAAAAATTCTCTTTGCCGCAGCCTCCGCGCTGCTCATCTTTTCCTGTACGAAAGAACCGGACCTTACTGTCTATGAAGGCAGCTACACAGTTGACAGCAAGACTGTAATCACTGTCAACAGCCACAATGTCAGCCTAAGTGACTACGAGAACGCCGGCATAACCATCACTCTCTCTGACGGAGACCGCTGCGAAGTGACCCTCACCAACTTCATCAACGGTCAGCCGGAAGTCAAAGTTCCGGCAACAATCTCCGCTCCTGACACCAAGGCAGCCGCCGGAGCCGTATTCTCAGGAAGCGTCAGCTCGGGTGACCGCACTGTCAATGTAGAAGGCGTGACAGCCGACGGCACCATTGCATCCATCAACATCAACGAAGAAATAACCGCCGAAGGCATAGTTGGCCGCTGGACACTGGGCAGCGCCTCCATCACATTCTCCCATCCCGACCTGGAAATCATCGACCTCAACTCCATCATCCCGGGCCTGACACTCCCCATGAGTACTGTCGTAGAGATGGTCAATGCCATGATCGCCCAGTCCATCGCCGATGACCCCAGCCTTGCCGAAACATACATTGAATTTACATCCGACGGATACATCAGCGGAGCGGAGATCCAGAACGACCCCGAGCTTCAGCATCTCCTCCCCTACTACGTCAATTCAGGAGAAGGCATCTTCGGCGTCTGCCTGCGCAAATCCATGCTGGAGCAGCTGTTTGCCCAGCTGAACGGAATAACGGAACTGAAAGAGATGCTGGAGTTTTTCGGCCTCGGATTCCTGACCGAGAATCCCGTCAGCACTACCATTCCGCTCAGCTACTCAATCAACGGCACCGGTCTCAGCCTGACAGCAGACCAGAGTCTCGCAGACCCCTACCTGCCGATGTTTGCCGAAGCCGCAGCTACCATCAACAGCCTGATTGCAGACCTGGAGTATGAGGACGTTATCGAATTCCTCTATATGAACGGTCTGGAGACCCTCATCACTCCGGACAACCTGCCCGCAGTCAAAGGCTTAGTAATCAGCCTTATCAGCGCTTTAACAGACGGTCAGGCCAAGTATTCCGTCACCGTCGGACTGAATCCATACGCAGCTTAGTCCGCCATGTCCTCCAAAGCCAAAACAGTCTGGTACTGCACTTCATGCGGCAACGAGACATCCAAATGGATGGGCCGGTGCCCTGCATGCGGGGAGTGGAATACCATGAAGGAGGGCCTTTCACGCGACAGCAAGTCCTCACCGGCAGCTCCTTCCAGAGCTCTGGTGGGGCTTTCTGACTCCAGACCGGTTCCCCTGAAGGACATCCCGCTGGACCAGGACCACCGTATCCTGATAGGCAACAAGGAGGTGGAGCGCATCCTCGGCGGAGGCATCGTTCCCGGCTCGATGATTCTTCTGGGAGGAGAACCTGGTATCGGCAAGTCCACCCTGGCTCTCCAGATACCCCTCAGAAGCAAGGGACTGCGCACCCTCTACGTCTCAGGGGAGGAGTCCCCGCGGCAGATCAAGCTCCGCGCCCTAAGACTCCTGCGTCCGGATGAGGGGGACAATGAGGACAACTGCACCATCCTCGGGGAAACCAGGGTGGACAATATCATCCGCTCGGCACTGGAACTCCGCCCGGACCTGCTGGTAGTGGATTCCATTCAGACCATCTACTCCGAAAATATAGATTCTGCGGCATCCTCCGTCACTCAGGTACGGGAATGTGCCGCCGCCCTCCTCCGCATGGCCAAGGAAAGCGGCATCCCTGTAATCCTCATAGGGCACATCACCAAGGACGGAGCGATAGCGGGTCCGAAAGTCCTCGAGCACATAGTGGACGTCGTACTGCAGTTCGAGGGCGACTCCCGTCACTCGCACCGCATCCTCCGCAGCATCAAGAACCGGTTCGGCTCCACGGCCGAAATCGCCATATTCGAGATGACCGGAACGGGGCTGCGGGAAGTGGAGAATCCCTCCGAGATACTCACTCCCCTGCACCAGGAGGACCTGAGCGGAGTGGCCGTAGGAAGCATGGTGGACGGATCGCGGCCATTCCTCATCGAGATTCAGGCCCTGGTCTCCACGGCCGCCTACGGAGTACCCCAGCGGTCCGCCACAGGCTACGACGTCCGAAGGCTCAACATGCTGCTGGCAGTCCTGGAGAAACGGGCCGGATTCAAGCTCTCGGCCAAGGACGTATTCCTCAACGTAGCAGGAGGCATGAAAGTCAGCGACACCGCCTGCGACCTGGCCGTAGTGGCGGCAGTGCTCTCCTCTACCTTCGACCTGCCGGTCAGCCCCGGCATATGCTTCGCGGCCGAAGTCGGCCTGAGCGGCGAGATCCGCCCCGTCGGGCGCATTGAGACCCGCATTTCCGAGGCCGCCCGCCTGGGATACCGCGAAATATACATCTCCTCCTACAACCTGTCGGAGGACATGCGCCGCAGCATTCCGTCCACCGGCATCCGCATCGTAGAAACGGCAGACATCGGAGATCTCTGCCGAAGACTCTTCAAAGCACAATCCGAATGAAAAGACACCATCTCTCCATCCTGACCGCAGCGCTGGTATGCGCGCTCCTCCTGATTCCTTCCCGTGAGCAGCTGCGGTCCCAGACCATCTACGGGAGGAACATCCCCGCAGAAATATCCTCTTACGCCGAACAGGTGCGGAAGCAGTGGAAGATTCCTGGCCTTTCCGTAGCCGTAGTACACGGAGACACCACTGTCTTCTCCGGAGGATTCGGAGTCCGGGAAAAAGGGCGGAGCGTGGAACAGGACGGAGAATGGACAGCTGTCACCGACTCCACCCTCTTCCACATAGGTTCCATGACCAAGGCTTTCACAGCCACAGTCATAGCGTCCCTGGTGGATGAAGGGCTACTGAGCTGGAACGATACTGTAAGGAACATACTGCCGGACTTCGACTGGCCGGACGACAGCGTGGAGGCCGTAATGCAGGTCCATGACCTTCTCACCCATTCCACCGGTCTGGTGGCACAGGCGGGGACCTACATCGCCAACCTCGGCTACGACCGCGACGACATCTACAGCATGTTCCGCTACATCCCGCCCGTATACCCCTTCCGGGAGAAATTCGCCTACAACAACATCACTTTCATCATAGCCGCCCGCATCATAGAGACCGTAACCGGCCGGAGCTGGGAGGACAATGTCGTAGAGAGGATATTCATACCTCTGGGCATGAGCTCATCCGTACCGGGCAGCAAGGGATACCTGGATGCCGGGAAAAAGGCTTCCATAGCTCATTATTTCGGCTACTCCAAGGGGAAGAACGGCGGACGGGGCTCGATATACGTCACTCCGCTCTACGGAGAGGAGAGAGCCCTGCACTGGGTCGATGTCATAGGACCTGCCGGCAGCATCAGCTCTACGGCACAGGACATGGCCCGCTGGGTACGTTTCCATCTGAGCGGAGGACTGGCGGACGGAAGCATCCGTCTCCTGTCCCGGCAGCAGATGGACTACCTCCACACCGGAGCAGTCAATGTACGCCGGGACAGCACCATGAGACGCGATTACGCCTACTGCTGGTATGTCGAGCAGAACGAGCGGTACAAAGTCATCTATCATACCGGAACGACATGGGGATTTACCGGCGTGTGCGGATTCGTGCCGGAGATTGACCTGGGAGTGGTTATCCTGTGCAATTCTGAAGTATCCGAATATGCCCGTCTGGGGCTGATGCGCAGGATCATAGACCTGTATCTGCCTGGAGACAGCCTGCGTGACTGGAGCTCGGAGGGACTGGAGCAGTGGTTCGCTGACAAGAAAAAGCCGGGACGCCGCGCAGTACCATGCACCATAAAGCGCAGCAGCACCGTACCTGATTTCAGCCGCCTGACCGGGCACTACACAAAACCCGCACCCTTCGGGGACGCCGAGGTCACCCTGCGGAACGGGAAACTGTACATGACAATAGGCCCTGAGGGCTGGACCCACAGACTGGACCATTACCGCGGCAACGAATTCTGGCTCCGCTCCGACGGACATACCTTCCCGGTATTCTTCCATAACTACACGGCGGACAGTCCGGAGCCGGTGGACTTCGAAATAGATTTCAACTACAACGAGGACTTCGGTCCCTGGATAAAGCAGGACTAGTCCTTGACCGGCACGTCATCCACCCAGACCTGACGCTCTATGGCCTGGTCAAGGGATATCATTGTGTCGGTGCTGGAGATGTAGGGGATGTTCTGGATGGTATGGACCAGAATCCTCATCAGGTGGTCGTGGTCCGTACAGTAAATCTTGACCAGCAGGGCGTGCTTGCCTGTGACAAAGTGGCACTCCACCACCTCCGGTATCTGCTTGAGGTTGTGAATGACTTCATTGTACTTGCTGGTCTCCGAGAGAGAGACACCGACGAAGGCGCATACATTAAGCCCCAGCGCCTGGGGCTTGACGAGAAGGCGGGAACCCGTTATGATTCCCATATTCTCCATCTTCTTGACTCTCTGGTGGATGGCTGCTCCGGAGACTCCGCACTCGCGGGCTATCTCCAGAAAGGGCATCCTGGCATTCTTTACTAAAAAGGACAGTATTCTCTGATCTATCCTGTCGAGCTGATATTTTGTATTCATAATCTTCACTTACTTTCTGGCCGGTCCTTTTCTCACCGCAGGGCCCTTGCTTACCGAGGACTCTATAATCGAACGGCACTGTTCTTCCGTGAGAGAAGCAGGGTCGGTACCCTTGGGGATCCTGCAGTTGCCGCCGGCATGCTTGATATAGGGTCCGTAGCGGCCGTTGAGCACATAGATGCCTGCCTCGGGGAAGGACTTGATGTCCTTGTTCTTCTGCTGCGCCTCATGTTCCCCGATAAGCTTGACAGCAGTGTCCAGGGTGATGGTATAAGGGTCCTGTCCCCTCTTGAGCGACACATAGGACGATCCGTACTTGACGTAGGGACCGTACTTGCCCTTGGAGCATGTAACTGTCTGACCGTTGTACTCTCCCAGTGTACGGGGCAGTACGAACAGTCTCAGGGCATCCTCGAGGGTCACCGACTCGATCAGCTGCCCTCTCTCCAGCCCCGTGATGCGCTTGTCAGGATCATCATCCTCGCCGACCTGCACCACCGAGCCGTAACGTCCCATACGCGCGATGACTGTCTTGCCCGTTGCGGGATCAGTTCCCAGAACCTTGCGGGACTTCATCGGAGCGCTCTCCTTCATCGTCTCCTCGACCCGGGCATGAAAAGGCTTGTAGAAATCCTCCACAGTCTTGTTCCACACAAGCTTGCCGGCAGCCACCTTGTCGAAGGCCGTCTCGACCTTGGCCGTGAATCCGTAGTCCATGATGGCGGGGAATGTCTGCTCGAGGAAATCCGTCACGAGCACTCCTATATCCTCCGGACAGAGACGTCCCTTCTCTGAGCCCGTAGTCTCCTTCTTGCCGACCGCAGTAATCCTGTCCCCCTCGAGGGTAATCACAGCCACAGTCCTCTCCTCCCCCTTACGGTCCTGCCGGATGATGTACCCCCTCTGATGAAGGGTGACGATAGTGGGGGCATAAGTCGAAGGACGGCCGATACCGAGCTCCTCCATCTTCTTTACGAGAGATGCCTCCGAATAACGGGGCGGATGCACGGTATATTTTTCGGACGCGGTGACGGTATCGCGGATCATCACGTCGCCTTCCTTTACAGGAGGGAGGATCTTCTCCTCATCTCCAGGAGAATTGTCATCGTCCGTAGACTCTATGTAGACTTTCAGGAATCCGTCGAAAAGTACTGTCGAACCGGTCGCGTCGAAATGTCCGTCGATCCTGTCCCCCACGATCCTGACATCCGTCTTCTCCAGACGGGCATCGGCCATCTGTGAGGCCACGGTCCGCTTCCATATCAGGTTATAAAGCTTCTTCTCGGCTGCGGTGCCGGGGATGTCGGTATTGGAGATATATGTCGGGCGGATGGCCTCATGGGCCTCCTGAGCCCCCTTGACACCTGTCTTGTACTGGCGGGCCTTGTGGTACTGCGCTCCGAAATTCTCCACGATCCAGCCTTTGGCGGCACCTATCGCAAGCTTGGAGAGAGTCGTCGAGTCGGTACGCATGTAGGTGATGAATCCGGACTCATAGAGATGCTGGGCGATGGACATCGTCTGGCTGACTGAGAATCCGCATTTGCGGGCCGCCTCCTGCTGAAGGGACGAGGTAGTAAAAGGCGCGGCAGGGCAGCGGGACACTTCCTTCTTATCAACCGACCCTACGGTAAACACACAGTCCCTGCACTGTTCCAGGAACCGCTCTGCCTCCTCCCTGGTGTCGAACCTGCGGTCCAGCACTCCGGTAATCCTGGCCTTTCCTGCATTTTCCGGAGCGAAAACGCCTTCTATCCTAAAATACGGCTTGGACTGGAACTCCCCGATCTCCCTCTCGCGCTCCACGACCAGACGCAGGGCCACAGACTGCACGCGGCCGGCCGACAGCGAGGGCTTTATCTTCTTCCAGAGGATGGGCGAAAGCTCGAACCCCACGATACGGTCCAATACCCTGCGGGCCTGCTGTGCCATGACCAGGTTCATGTCCACATCCCTGGGAGTCTCTATCGCATGACGTATCGCATCCTTAGTAATCTCATGAAAGACAATGCGGCGGGTCTTCGACGGATCCAGTTCCAAAGTCTCCCTCAGATGCCATGCGATGGCCTCTCCCTCACGGTCCTCATCGGATGCCAGCCACACCACGGAAGCCTTGTCCGATGCGGCCTTGAGATCAGAGACTACCTTCCTCTTGTCGGGCGATATCTCATACTGAGGGGCAAATCCGTGCTCAATGTCCACCCCCAGATTCTTCTTCGCCAGGTCACGGATATGCCCGTAACTGGAGCGCACCGTATAGTCTTTTCCCAATATCTGTTCTATAGTCTTCGCCTTTGCCGGCGACTCTACGATAACTAAGTTCTCTACCATATCTCCGTAAATAACGTGCAAAGTAAAGGATAAAGTAAGAGAAAAACCAAAAATTTTCTAACTTCGCACCAATTTATTTTACGGAAATGAAAGAAAAAACGAAGAGAAGAATAATAACCGCAGTCTGGTGCATAGTATTCATTCCCATCGGAGCTCTCCTGCTGTTCATCGCCGGAGTGGGCATTTTTGCCGAGATTCCCTCCTTCGAGGAGCTGGAGAATCCCAAGACCTACCTGGCCACGGAACTGATCTCCGAAGACGGACAGATCATCGGAACCTACCATATCGAGAACCGTACCTACGTAGGATACGGGGAACTCTCCCCCTACATCGTCTCGGCGGCCATAGCCACTGAGGACGTGCGCTTCTACAAGCACTGCGGCATCGACTTCCGCAGCCTGGCCAGGGTCGGGGTCAAGACCATCCTCCTGGGCAACGCCCGCTCCGGAGGAGGAGGCAGCACCATCACCCAGCAGCTGGCCAAGACCCTCTTCCCGAGGGAGGAGGCCACCGGCAAATTCCCCGGCGAAGCAGCGTTCAAGCTGGTAGTCAGCAAGTTCAAGGAATGGATAACGGCCGTAAAGCTCGAGCGCAACTACACCAAGGACGAAATCATGGCCATGTACATGAACGCCATCTTTTTCGGCAGCAACGCCTACGGCATCAAGGCAGCTTCCAATACCTTTTTTAATAAGGAACCCTCAGAGCTCAACATCCAGGAGAGCGCAGTCCTTGTGGGAGCCGTCAACAAACCCACCCGCTTCAACCCCGTACTCAACTATGACAAGTCCCTCTCCCGCCGCAACCACGTCATCGGCCAGATGAGCAAGTACGGCTTCATCTCCGGATCCGAGGCTGACTCGCTCATGGCCCTGCCCATTGTCCTGGACTACCGCCAGCAGGACCACAACACCAGCAGGGCGCCCTACTTCAGGGACATGCTGCGGAAATACATGAGCGCTTCCGAACCCGTACGCGATGACTATTACTTTGTGGAGGATTACGAGGCGGACCTGGACCTCTGGGAGAACGACCCCCTCTACGGCTGGCTCAACAAGAACTTCAAGCCTGACGGTTCGAAATACAGTCTGGACAAGGACGGGCTGACCATATACACAACCGTCAACTCCACCATGCAGCGCTACGCCGAGGAGGCCGTGGTCCAGCATCTGAGCACAGACCTGCAGCCGGCCTTCTTCCGCGATCTCAGGGACAATCCAAACCCGCCTTTCGCCAAGGGCGTCCCCCGCTCCCTGACCGAGACAGTAATGTCCCAGGCCCGCAGATGGAGCGACCGCTACCGCAACATGCGCTCCGCAGGAGCCTCCGCCAAGGAGATAGACCGCTCCTTCAAGGAGAAGACAGAGATGAGAGTATTCTCATGGAAGGAGCCCGGATACATCGACACAGTAATGACCCCCGATGACTCCATCCGCTGGTACAAGTCATTCCTCAGAGCCTCGTTCATAGCCATGGAGCCCGTCACAGGCCACGTCAAGGCATACATCGGAGGGCCGGACTACCGTTATTTCAAATATGACAATGCCCGCCAGGGCAAGCGTCAGGTAGGCTCGACCATCAAGCCGTTCCTCTATACCCTGGCCATGCAGGAGGGATACTACCCCTGCGACAAGGTACTGAACGTGCCCCAGACCTTTGTTCTGGCAGACACCACCTGGACCCCCAAGAGCGAGGACCGCATAGAGTACATAGGCAAGGAGGTCACCCTCAAGTGGGGACTCACCCGAAGCAGCAACAACATATCCGCCTACCTGATGCGCCAGTTCGGTCCCGCCGCTATGGTCGAGATGTGCCGCAAGCTGGGCATAACCTCGTACCTGGCGCCTTACCCGTCACTCTGTCTCGGACCTGCCGACATCACACTGTTGGAAATGGTCGGAGCCTACAACACCTATCCCAGCAGGGGAGTCCACATCGACCCGATGTTCGTAACCCGCATCGAGGACAGCGAGGGCAATGTGCTGGGAACCTTCAGCCCCAGGAAGAGAGAGGCCGTCAGCGAAGCGACAGCCTACCTCATGGTCAATCTCATGGAAGGCGTGGTCAATGAGGGCTCGGGCGCCCGCCTGCGCTGGCGCTACGGTCTGGAAGGTCCGGTAGCCGGCAAGACCGGCACCACCAACGACCACTCCGACGGCTGGTTCATCGGCTATACGCCCACTCTCACAGCCGGCGTATGGGTCGGAGCAGAAGACCGTCAGGTACACTTCGAGAACATGTCCCAGGGCCAGGGAGCCAACACCGCCCTGCCTATCTGGGGTCTCTTCATGCAGAAAGTACTGCAGGACGGCACCCTAGGCGTCACCTCCATGGACCGGTTCATCGCTCCTCCCGGAGTACATTTCGACACAGACTGCGACGGCAGCGACAGCGACACGGTGACAGAGACGTCACAGGACGAGAACTCATTCTTCAACATGTAAATATGAAATCGCAGAATCAGAATCTGGCAGTAGTGTACGGAGGCTATTCATCCGAGGTAGACATCTCCGTAAAGAGCGGCAAATCAGTGGCACAGTGGCTCCGCAACGCCGGCCGCAACGTCTATGAGATACTGTTGGTACAGGACGGCTGGTGGGCCCTGGTCCCCGCCGGGGACGGCGGGGAGATCCGTCTGCCGATAGACCGCAACGATTTTTCTTTCATCTCCGGCAGCGGAGAGAAGATATCCTTCGGAAAAGTGTTCGTCGTCATCCACGGAGACCCGGGAGAGAACGGAAGACTACAGGCCTATTTCGAGCTGCTCGGCATTACCTGCGTCGGATGTTCGTCCCAGTGCGCAACCATCGCCTTTGACAAATTTGCCTGCAAGAGCTACCTGCGTGACAGCGGCGTCTGCCTGGCCAAGGACATCATGCTCCGCCGCGGAGAGGATTACGATCCGGAGGAGATTGCGGCAAGCACAGGACTTCCTGCCTTCGTAAAGCCATGCGGAGGAGGCTCCAGCTTCGGTGTCACCAAGGTGCGCCGCCCGGAAGAGATTCCCCAGGCTCTGGAGAAGGCCTTCGCGGAGAGCGACACTGTCATCATCGAGAAGTCCATATCGGGACGCGAGATAGACTGCGGAGTCTACTCAGGTCCTGACGGAGTCAGGGCCCTGCCTCTGATTGAGATCATCCCCCGCAACGAATTTTTCGACTACGAGGCGAAATACCTGGGCGCAAGCAGCGAAATCTGCCCCGCTCCCGTTCCGGACGCCGACAGGATAAAGATTCAGGAAGAGGCAGTCAGGATATTCAAGCGCCTTGGCTGCACCGGTCTGGTGCGCATGGACTTCATCCTCGGAGTGGACGGACGTCCTTATTTTTTGGAAATCAATCCCAATCCAGGTATGACTGCAGCCAGTCTGGTACCCCAGATGGTACGGGAAGCAGGCATGACCATGGAAGACTTCCTTACCGGCATAATAGACAGGACAGAATAGCCCATGACCAGGAAGGAATTTGTAACAAAAGCTACGGACAGTCTCGCCGGACAGTACTCTCCAGGCGAGGCCAAGGCCATATCCGTCAGGATACTCTCCCACTTCCTGGGTCTTTCCGAATACGAATACTCGGTCGAGCCTGGAGTGATCATCCCCAAGCCGGATCTTGTCCGGCTGCAGGGAGCCCTGGACGAGCTGGCGGCCGACCGCCCGGTGCAGTATGTCATCGGAGAGGAAAGTTTCGCCGGCCACACCTTCAGGGTATCCGAGTCCGTACTTATTCCCAGGCCCGAGACAGAACAGCTCTGCAGACTGGTTATCGATGACTGGAAACGGTCCGGAGGACACCCCGAGCCCCGGATTCTGGACGCCGGCACCGGCTCCGGCTGTATCGCATGGACTCTTGCTGCCGCCTTCCCAAAAGCAGAGGTCTTCGCATTCGACATCGACAGAAGCGCCCTCGACACCGCCCGGAGCCAGCAGATATTTCTCGACGGGGCATGCCGGCAGAGAGTCCCTGACCCTCCCGTATTTTTCCAGGCCGACATCCTCGAGGGACCGCCGGATGCCGGTGACCGCCGCCACGACTCGATGCCCAACATCGAGGAAGTGGACATCCTGGTCTCCAATCCCCCGTACGTATGCAGCAGCGAGAGGGACTTCATGGCTCCGAACGTCCTGAACTATGAGCCGGAGACAGCCCTGTTCGTACCGGACAACGATCCGCTGAGGTTCTACAAGGCCCTGGCAGGATGGGCCGAAACCCTGGTACGCACCGGTGGAAAATGCTGGATGGAAATCAACGAGGCCTACGGCGGGCAGGTCAGGGACCTGTTCGAGGGCCGTGGCTTCAGCGACGTGGAGATACTGGAGGACTTCCGCGGCAAACCCCGGTTTGTGACTTTCACAAAATGGTTTTAACTTTGTAGGCATGAGAAGCGTCAGACTGATACTGATAACCGTGTCGCTGCTGTATGTGTCCCTCAGACCGGCACATGCGCAGAAAGACACTATAGTCGTAATGACCCAGTGGCTGCCCCAGTGCCAGTTCGCCGGCATCATCATGGCCTACAATCTGGGATTCTACGACGAGGCCGGCATAGAGGCCGAGCTGGTATATGCCCCTGAGTCCATATCCAGCACCGAAGCCCTGAAAGACGGCAGCGTGGACATCATCACCAGCATGCTGGTAGACGCCATAATCGCCAGGGACATGGGTCTGCCGGTCATCAACATCCTCCAGACTTCTTATACGAGCGGCTGCATGATTATATCCCGGACACCCCTGGAGAACCATCACGGCCTCAACGGCAAACGCATAGGAAGATGGGTCAACGGATTCTCGGAAACCGCCATGGGATTTGCCTCCAACAAGGCCCTCGACGTGGAATGGGTATCCATCCTTTCCAACATATATCCGTTCGTCGAGGGTGCTGTAGACGCTATGGTGGCTATGGAGTACAACGAATATTTCCAGATAATGATGGCCGGGATAGACCTCACCGAAGACCATCTCATCTATCTCCGGGACGAAGGCTACGACATCCCGGAAGACGGGCTCTACACCACGGAAGAGTATTACAGCACGCACAAGGACGCGGTGGACCGCTTCGTACAGGCCACCATACGGGGCTGGGAATGGGTCCGCGACCCGGACAATTTTGACGAGACCGCAGAGACGATAACAGAACAGGTCAGGATGTCCGGCGTCAATACCAGCCTGGCCAACCAGGAATTCATGCTGCGCACCATCCTGCGGCTTCAGGAGGACGACGGCGGCAATGTACCCTTCCACCTTGACAAGCCCCGGTTTGACTTCACTGTCAAGATGCTGCGGGACAACAATTTCATCCTCTCACCCATAGAATACGGAGACTTCGTCAAAGAGCGGAGATAAAACAGCATGCAGAAGTCATTTGCAAATAAAATCAGTATCTACGTCATCCTGCTGACGGCGCTTCTGTTCATCCTCACCTCCCTGACAGTGTACAGACTCAGCTACAGCCTGGTGCAGAAGGAAGCCGTATCCAACGCATACAGCCAGCTCAAGGCCCTGAAGCTGGAGATGGAGAATGTGCTGAACCCTGTCTCGACCGCCCTGGACAACATTGCTCCCATAGCGGAGAAACTTGCACTCAGCGACGGGGACACCACGGAGTTCCTTAGTCTGATCAGCAGCATCCTGACCAACACTCCGCACCTGACAGACATAGCCATTTCCCTCGAGCCGTACCAGTACCGCGGCACACCCCGGTTCACCGCATACGCCATCAAGGCGGAGGACACCGTGACATCCTTCATGATTCACAGGGAATTCTATGACTACACCTACTACGACTGGTATGTGATTCCGCGCTGCACGGGACGCAGCTACTGGACAGACCCGTACATTGACAGAGTCTGGGAGAACCTCTCCCTGTGCTCATACTCCATCCCTCTGAAAGACAAAAACGGACGCTTCCTGGGAGTCATCTGCGCCAGCATAGAGACAGACTGGATTACCCGCACGATAGACAGCATCAAGCTCTACGAGCATTCCTACAACTTCGTGCTGGGCAAGGCCGCCAGCTTCATCGTGCACCCTGATCCAGAATTCATAATAAATGAGACCATCTTCACCCAGGCCCTCCTCACCGGCAACAGTACTCTGGAAAAGACCGGGCGGAGAATGATAAGCGGAGAGACCGGCATGGAGAGAATAACCATCGGCGGAAAGCCTTCTATGATATTCTTCACCCCCGTCGAATCCAACGACTGGAGCATTGCCACGGTCTGCCCGGAGAGCGATATATTCTCCGGCGTATACCGGATATCCCGGACCATGGCCGTCATCGCAGTACTCACCATTATCATCATGGCCCTGGTCGTCGGCATGACCATACGCAAGGCCACCGGCCCCCTGACCCTACTGGCCGGTGCCGCTGACAAAATATCCGAGGGAGACTTCAACTCCCCCCTCCCGCCCCTGTCGGGAGACGACGAGGTAGGGCGCCTGTGCAGGTCATTCTCATCCATGCAGTATTCCCTGTCCTCCTATATGGAACGGCTCCAGCGCACGACTGCCGCCAAAGAGCGCATAGAGAGCGAGCTGAACATCGCGCGCGAGATCCAGATGGGCATGGTTCCCAAGATATTCCCGCCCTTCCCCGAGAGGGATGACGTGGATATCTACGCCATTCTCAACCCGGCCAGGGAAATAGGCGGCGACCTGTACGATTTCTTCATATCCGGAAACCGCCTGTATTTCGCCATAGGGGACGTCTCGGGCAAAGGCGTGCCGGCATCCCTGCTCATGGCCGTCACGTGCAGCCATTTCCGTTCCGTCTCCGCGACGGCCGAGGATCCGGGGGAAATAGTAACGGCCATCAACACCGCCATCTCGGAGACCAATGAGGCCAATATGTTCGTAACCTTCTTCACCGGCATATTGGACCTGAGGACAGGAAGCGTCACCTACTGCAACGCGGGGCACAATCCTCCCCTTATCCTCAACCCTGACGGCACTGTCACCCGGCTCAGTCCCGAGCCCAACCTGCCGATGGGATTCTTCGAGAGCTACAGATATACCGACGGCACATTCTCCCTCACCCCTGGAGCAGTACTCCTGATGTATACCGACGGCCTGACCGAAGCCGAGAACTCCTCCAGGGAGCTGTACGGCAATGACCGGCTGGAAGCATCGCTGCGGAGGCAGAAGGGCAGGAACGCCAAGGATATAGTGGACGGGATCTATGAAGACGCCGAGCTCCACGTAGCCGGTGCCGTCCAGAGCGACGACATGACTTTGCTCTGCATCAGATTCAACGGCAGCGCCGACAGCGGGCGGACCAGCATACTGACCATCCACAACCAGGTGTCAGAGCTGACGGCACTCGCTGACTTTGTCTCGCAGACATGTTCCGGCGCCGGAGTGGACGATACCCTCACGATGAGCATCAACCTGGCCCTGGAAGAGGCTGTCTCAAACGTCATATTCTATGCCTACCCCAAAGGAGAGACCGACCACAACATAACGGTAAAGTGCACCGTGACGGAAGATGCGCTCATCTATACCATCTTCGACCGCGGAATACCGTTCGACCCCACGTCCAGGGCTGACGCGGACGTGACCCTCAGCGCAGAGGAACGGAAAATCGGAGGTCTGGGCATTTTCCTGGTCAGGCAGATCATGGACAAGACAGAATACCAGCGCCGCGGCAACGAGAACATCCTCACTTTGACAAAATATATTAAATAAATAACGCGTAACGATATGGAACTGAACATCAAAACGGAAAATGGCAAGACACTGGCAAGTGTATCAGGAAGACTGGACACGGCCACATCTGACGAGTTCGAGAAGAAAATGGCCCCCCTCCTGGAAGGAGGGAATCCGGACATCGAGATTGACTGCGCTGATCTGGAGTATATCAGCAGTTCCGGGCTGAGACTTTTCCTCACAATCCAGAAAAGTGTGAACGCAAGAGGAGGAAAGCTGGCGGTCACCAACATGAAGAAGCAGATCAAGGATATCTTCGACATGACCGGATTCTCCCGTATCATGACCATCATCTAAGCACTCCAGAATCCAGGACTGCCCTGGCGAGAGCCATGTCCTCAGGAGTCGTCAACTTGATATTGAAGCGGCTGCCCTCA
>DVGV01000085.1 GCA_018712545.1 Candidatus Coprenecus merdigallinarum
AGAAAAAAGAGACACAGGAGCCTTGAGAATATCCAGATATGCATTTCTGATAGAGGATCGAGACGGTTATTATGCCTACAGTACGTTGTCGAACTCGCTTCCGGACATTGACAAAGAGGCTTTTATCTTCCTGAAAGGCATACAGAACGGCAACAGAGAACTGCCGGCTCCCGATAACCTGGAGGAGCCGTTCCGCAGCCGGAGCATGCACACGTAAAAGAAACAGACATATAAAACAAGAAGCCCCAGCCGCAATGACCGGGACTTCTCTACTTCCTTTTTATAGTGCAGATACGATGACTTAGCTCGTACGGACACTTTTTATAAAGCACAGGTAAGCATAACCTCTATTTCGTCAAACAAACATTCGATTCGCTTAATAATTTATTCGGAAATCGAAAAACGCAAGCCACGGACGCTCTGCGTTTTTTTGCTTTTTGAACAGTTCCGGAACTCTCCTGCTGTCGATCGGACACATTGCTTCAACAGTCATGTAGCCACAAAGTCGGACAGCCACAGTCTGTTATGCTCATTTTTTCATATTCCAGTATTCCACAGCAACTTACGCAAAGCGGGAGACTTACAGACTGAAGGGTGTCGACATCTGTCTGTTATCCTGACTTTTCACTTACTTCGTTGTCTGACAAGATTATACGTAAATCTTCCGATTACAGACTCGTCAGGGAGAAAATATGCAGACCGCGGGATAACCCTGCCACAGCACCTTCCTAACGCTATTATGTGAAGTTCGTATTTCGGTGTACTGTTCAGTCTGTCGCTCGCTCAATTTTGCAAGCATATGTTATCCAAGCCAATATACGAAACGAGCAATTACAGACTGCTGACGGTGCGGTAAAGTAATGTCAAAGTAAGGTAAGCCAGGGCAATCAGCCTCTGTGCATCGCTCAAGAAACCCGGCTATATCGGCAGCTGCGGCTTCCCATATAATAGGCCCCGCTGCGCTTGTCTGTCCCCCGGAGAAGATAACCAGGAGGGCGAATACCCGATCCTGCGCTTCTCAGGTTGCCATTTCCAGCTGGACAAAGGCGCCCTATGCCATGCGGCGTTACTATTTTCAGACGAAAGATAGTTTGAGTATATTTGCATCTATTAACTGACAAATCCGCATGGCATAATATGAGGTTCGTAGACGTGATAATACCGCTGAAGTTCAGGGACTCCGTGACTTATTCGGTTCCGGAGGAGCTGGAGGGGAGCATAGTGCCCGGCAGTCTCGTAAGGGTGACGGTGCTGGGCAGGGCCTACACGGCGGTGGTGCTGAGGGTGAAGGATGAGCCGGAGTTCGACATCTCGAAGATAAAGCCGGTCAAGGA
The DNA here is from genome assembly GCA_018712545.1 of Candidatus Coprenecus merdigallinarum. Classification (GTDB taxonomy): domain Bacteria; phylum Bacteroidota; class Bacteroidia; order Bacteroidales; family UBA932; genus Coprenecus; species Coprenecus merdigallinarum. The sequence goes on from DVGV01000085.1 coordinate 1,335, forward strand.
GGCGGTCAATTTTCCGCCGGTGACACAGGCCAATATGGACTTCCTGCGGCAGGTGGCGTCCTACTACATGTGCTCGCTGGGGGAGGCTTTCCGCTTCGCTGCCCCGTCTACGGTCAAGGCTCTCAAGCGGCCGAAACAGCAGGCCGCATCCGGTGATGGCGGGGCAGCTGACGGATCATCAGACAGCGGCACAGACATCAGGCCGGCATCCCCGGCAGACATCAGCCGGACTGAGCTGCCGGTCCTCTCGCCGGAACAGGAAACAGCGGCGGCAGATATCAGAAAGTACTTTGCAGCCGGCCGGAACGTCCTCCTGCACGGAGTCACCGGCTCGGGCAAGACTGAGATCTACATCACTCTGGCGGCCGAATGTCTAAAAAAGGGGCTGAACGTACTCTACCTCGTCCCGGAGATAGCCGTCAGCCGTCAGATCCAGAGCCGTCTGGCCGGATATTTCCCCGACAGGCTACTGGTATACCACTCCAAGCAGACAGCTCCGCACAGGCGGGAGGTCTACAGCAGGGTGGCCTCCGACGCGGAGCCGCACATCGTCCTGGGCCTCCGCTCCGCCCTATTCCTGCCCCACAGCCGCCTGGGCCTCATCATAGTGGACGAAGAGCACGACCAGTCCTACAAGCAGACTGACCAGGCTCCCCGCTACCACGGCCGGGACACCGCCCTGATGCTGGGCCGGATCCAGGGCTGCCCGGTACTCCTCGGTTCCGCTACCCCCTCCTTCGAGAGCCTGTACAACGTACGCACCGGCAGGCTGGAATACGTCCCCCTCTCCCACCGCTATTTCGAGGGCGGCGGCAGCACCGTCACTATCGTGGACATGCCCCTGCAGAGACGCAGGAATGCCGTGAAAGGGGCATTTTCCCTGACTCTGCTCAAGGCCATAACCGCCCGGCTGGAACGGCATGAGCAGGTGCTCGTCTTCCGTTCCCGGAGAGCCTACGCCTCGGCCATGGAATGCCCTGACTGCGGCTCCATACCCCGCTGCCCCTCCTGCAACATTCCCATGAGCTACCACAAGTTCAGCCACAGCCTGAGCTGCCACTGGTGCGGACATTCGGAGCCGGCCCCCGCCGCCTGCCCCCAATGCGGAAAGGCACCGATGAAGTTCCTGGGAGACGGCACCGAGAAGATAGAGGAAGAGCTGCGGACATTTTTCCCCGATGCCCGCATAGAACGCTTCGACGCGGACACTACAAAGGACAAAAAAGAGGAAACGAGGATTCTGAGACAGTTCTCCGAAGGGAAAATAGATATTCTGGTCGGCACCCAGATGATATCCAAGGGGTTCGATTTCAAGCACCTGACCCTGACGGCAGTGCTCAAGGCCGAGGCCGTGACCTCGGTATTCGACTTCCGGGCGGACGAGAGGGCCCTCCAGCTGCTCCTGCAGTTCATGGGCAGGGCCGGCCGCAGGGATACTCCGGGGGAAATGATCATCCAGACCAGCCGGGCGGACCACCCGGTATTCCGTATGCTCCGGCTTCCGGAGGAGGGGGACATAGAATCCCTGATGGAGGAAAGGCGGGAATTCGGATATCCCCCCTTCACCAGAATCATCCGGCTGCTGCTCAAATCCCCTGACAAGGAAAAACTGGACAGCCTGGCAAAGGAAGTATCAGACATTCTGGGGGAAAGCGGCTTCAGGGACATCTGCGGTCCCGCCGCCCCTCCGGTCGAGAAAAGTTCCGGGGAATTCCTGCTGCAGTTCCTGATAAAGACCGACCGCAGCCACAGCTGGACTCAGGCCAAGGCCCGGCTCTACAGCCGGCTCCGCGGCTTTCCGGCAGCCTCACTGACCATAGACGTGGATCCGGTGTTCTGACAGGACAAAAAAGTGGGTGACCCAAAAGGAGGAATTTCAAGGCTTGCGCAGATGAGAAAACCGGAGTGTACTGCCGTACATGAGGATTTTCGAATCAAGCGTAACGCAGAAATTACCCTTTTGGGCCACCCGCCCTCAAAGTTTTTCATAGTCAGTACTCATCAGTCTTTCTTAGCTTTCGATGCAGCAGAAGAGGCGGCTACCTTGGCCTTGGCCAGCAGGGGCGCCCAGTTGTAGTTGCGTCTGAGACCCTGGACAGTCATGTAGAGCATCAGAATACATGACACTATGCAGACCAAAGCGAACGCAGCTATATACAGGCATGCTTTCATTATCATCACAGGTGCATTGGTCCCTGCATCGTAAGTACTCTCGGTCCGTCCGTCACTGTACTTCCTCACGGTCTGGATCCAGCTTATCGAGGCGGCGCTGCCCAACATCATCGCCGACAGAGTGTAGGTAAACTTGCTGATGCCCCTCAGAGTGCTGGATTCAGCCCTGGTTCTGGTCATGGTGTAGCCGTACGGACGCTCGGCGAAGATATAGACAGGTATCAGGATGATGAAGAATATGTTCCAGGCCCTGACCGCCCGTTTCTCGGCCTTGGCGCTCTTGACCCACGAACCATACTCATCCAGCGCCATCTTCTTTATATCCTTGAAATCCATCTTATTGATCCTGTCGAACTCTTTCCTGCACTCCTTTGCACGGGCAAGGGACTCGTCACGCCGCTCCTCTAAGCTTTTCCTGACATCCCTCGACTGGGCGGTATCGGCCTTGGCGGCATATTCGTCAGCAGCCTCCATCGCACTGGCATAAGAGGACTTCTGCTCATAAAGAGACAACAGCTTATAATTTTTAGCACTCAGATTAGCATATTTGACAAAACCGGCCGGACTGTAGAGATCATCGGGAGTAGTATCCCAGTTGAGAACAGTATCAGTTTCCTCCCAGCCCTCCACAGCTGCGACATTCTCCTGCCTGTTCTCCACGCTTTCCTGCTTCTGGTCCACTCTCCAGGAAAGGAAGGCCACCGTAAGTATCACACCGAGTATCACCTGCCACTGGAAGTTCCAGTGCCTTGTGGATGACCAGTCCAGAATCTCGTCCAGTTCATCCAGACATATCTTGAGATACTGGTCGCTCATGTCCACCCGCGCTTTCCTCGCCTTGTCGACCAGAGTACGCATCTGCTCTGTCTCCAGAGCGGTCTCGGGATAGATATCGTCTATGCCCTTGTCTGTACCTGCCTGGGTGGTCACCGCCTGATAGAGGTAGCCGTAAGCCTCGGCATTGGGGCTGTCGCTTTCCGACAGACGCTTCACTTCGACGATGTCGAACGACAGATAGCCGTCACGCATCGCTTTCTTCCTGTTCTTGGGAGTTTTTTTCTTTTTCCCGTCTTGTTTTTGAGCCATATTCGTAGGGTTTTAGGTTTAACGCTTTCAAATATAGCAAAACACAAGACGGCTCACGCGCCATCCTGTCAATATCGCGGGTCATTGGTTAAATACCCCGTATATGAGGCAATGTCAATACGTAAAATACGCGTCAATGCGTACATCACCGCCCTCTGAGCACCCTCTCGCGGTACTGCTGCGGAGACATCCCGTGCTTCTTGGAGAAGGCGCGCCGGAAAGTGGAGACAGAGTTGAAACCGGACATCTCGGCCAGCTGCTCGACCGACCAGTGGCCGGAAGGTTCGGAGAGCAGCCTCTCCGCCTCGGACACCCGGTGCGAGTTGATGTAGTCGTAGAATGTAGTGCCCACCTCCTGGTTGAGATAATTGGAGAGCGTGGTCCTGTTGGTTCCCAGCTCGGCCGCCAGCTCCGAGAGGGTAAGACGGGGCGAGCGGATAAAATAGCCGCTGGAGGCCAGCTCGCTGAGTTTCCGGGCAAAGTTCCACGATGCGGCCGGGGAAGACAGCATATCCGCCCAGATGTCCTGTCCGGTCTGAGGCACAAAATAATAGGTATGGCAGGCCACTATGCCCCAGCTGACGGACAGAGTGATGTAATAGACAGCATCCATGACAAAGTCCAGTCTGGCTGACAGAACGGTCCACAGCACCAGATTGGGCAGGAACAGGGCTATGCTCACCCACATCCAGCGGATGTCCATGTGGGTGATGTCCGAACAGTTGTCCAGAAGGCGGCGGCGGTATACAAGGGTCCTGCGGAATACCACACACATGCACACGGCCGAGAATACAGTGGAGAAAACCACCAGCACTCCGAAGAGCATGTCCGACGGCCACAAGGCATACACTACCGTAAAAAGCGCAAACGGCAGCACAAGCAGGAGAGTCTTCCGGAGGCTCATCAATCCCGGAGCTATGACTTCAAATGCATATACGACGTAAAGTGGGACCGCCCAATTGTCTATAGACAGCAGCACCCGGTAAAGATGGGTATCCGACGCCACCGCAGGATGAAGATACAGTATGTCCTTGGCCAGATACACGGCATAGACAGCCAGTATGACGCCGAGAACCATCCTCAGCCTGTTCTTCTTGAAAACTGTCAGATAAAGGACGGCCGTCAGTCCGAAAAGGCCCGTGGCGATACCGTTTATCATTATGGTCATATCCTGCCCCATCTCATACCGCCTGATTACCTATATTCCCTGCCTACCACCACTCTCAGAGCCCTGGGCATCACTTCGAGAGTCATGGGCGTGGTACCTACCACCTCCCCGTCTATCTCCACCCTGTCCGGATTGCGGGAGATAACGCTCACCCGCGAGGCGGTAGTGTGCGAGATCTCCTTGAAATTGTAGATCGTTCCTTTGAAAAGCTGACCGATGAGAATCAGGAATTTAAGTTTGAGGACCCTGCGCGCCACCATCACATTGACCAGACCGTCATCCGCTACCGCGTCAGGCACTTGCTGCATGCCGCCGCCGCTGTATTTTCCCACACCGAAAGCTATCGAGAACATGGGACCGGAGAAAAAGCTGCGTCCGTCCACAACCACCTTCGTCGGATTGCAGGTACGGCCGACAAGAGCCCTGAAGGCAGCCTTCACATAGGCCAGCTCTCCCGCCCTGCCCTTGTTCTTGGAGATATTGCACCTATAACATATATTGGCATCCAGCCCCACTCCGGCGACATTCACCATATACCTCGAATTCTTCACTCCGGCCTGCGAGTATTCGATACGGGCGATGTCCTGCAGCACAGTACGCCCCTCTATAATAGCCGATACCGCCTTCTCATAATCATTTGGAATCCTGTACATTCTAGTCCAGTCATTGGCCGAACCGGCCGGCAGGACGGCTACTGTAACCTCATCCACGGGCACCTCCTTCTGATAGAATATTCCGTTGACAATCTCGTGCAGGGTACCGTCCCCGCCCACCGAGATAAAATTGCGGAAGCCCCTCTTGAGGGCATAGATAACAAGTTCCACTGCATGGTAGCGATGAGTGGTGAATACCTCCTCACATTTCAGGCCTCTGCCTTTCAACATATTGGACAGAACAGGCCACTCTTTGGCGACACGGCCTCCGCCGGCGTTCGTGTTGACAACCGCTATCCATGAATTCTCAATCATCTGCTGTTGATAAAAATTTCCGCGAAAATAATATTAATTATCGGTTGGATGAAAAGAATTTCTAATTTTGCAGATTAGCTTAAAGTAATAATATGGGTAAAATCATTGCAATTGCCAATCAGAAAGGAGGAGTAGGGAAGACTACGACATCTATCAATCTCGCGGCGTCACTGGCTGTTCTGGAAAAAAAGACACTGCTCATCGACGCCGACCCTCAGGCCAATACGACTTCCGGACTGGATTTCGATCCGGACACCGACAGCGGCAACAACCTCTATCAGGTAATCATCGGCAAAAGGAAGATGTCCGAGGTAATCATGGACACTCAGATCAAGGATCTGAAGATAGTTTCGTCCCACATCAGCCTGGTAGGCGCCGAAGTCGAGCTTACCCAAGTCAATAACAGGGAGCTGGCCATGAAGCAGGCCCTGAGCGAGGTAGCGGACAAGTTCGAGTACATCATCATAGACTGTCCCCCCTCCCTCGGCCTCATAACCATCAACGTGCTCACCGCCGCTGACTCGGTGATAATCCCCGTGCAGACCGAATTCTTCGCCCTCGAGGGACTGAGCAAACTGCTTAACACCATAAAGGTCATCCAGAACAATCTGAACGCCTCTCTGAAGATAGAAGGTTTCCTACTGACTATGTTCGACGGCCGCCTGAGACTCGCCAACCAGGTGGTGGAGGATGTCCGCCGCCATTTCGGGAACATGGTGTTCAATACTGTTATCCAGCGCAATGTGCGTCTGAGCGAGGCGCCATCCCACGGCAAGCCGGTCATACTCTACGACGCGATATCAGCCGGCACCAACAACTACCTCAACCTTGCCCGCGAGATAATTGCAAAAAACTCATAACCAGCCATGTCAACAAAAAGAGCAGCATTAGGCAAGGGCCTCGGAGCCCTCATATCGGGACTGGACAATCTCAATCCGGCACCACCCTCGGCAGCATCGCCGGCAGCCCAGGCTGCAGTCCAGGTTCCAGGACCGGCCTCCATATGCGAGATACCGGTAGAGAAGATATCGGCCAATCCCTACCAGCCCCGCAGCAATTTCGACGAGCAGGCCCTCGCAGAGCTGACTGAATCCATACGGCAGCTGGGCATCATCCAGCCCATCACCGTCCGCAAGATAGGCATGAGCTATCAGATCATCAGCGGAGAGCGCAGGTTCAAGGCCGCCAGGGCAGCGGGTCTGGACCGTATCCCGGCCTTCGTCAAGGACACAGATGACCAGGGAATGCTGGAAATGGCAATCGTGGAGAACATCCAGAGGGAAGACCTGGACGCCATCGAGGTGGCACTCAGTTTCCAGCGTCTGATAGACGAATGCAACCTCACCCAGGAAACCATGGCCGACAAGGTCGGAAAAAAACGGGCTACAGTGGCCAACTATCTCCGTCTGCTCCGTCTCCCCGCAGAGATACAGGTGAGCATCCGCGACCGGAAAATATCCATGGGACACGCCAAGGCCATCCTGTCGCTGACCGACCCTGTCTCCCAGACAGGTCTCTGTGACGAGATTATCCGCAAGGGGCTTTCAGTGCGTCAGGCAGAAGCCAGGGCACAGGCCATCCTCAGCAAGGCCGCTCCCGCTGCCGGACCTGAGGAACAGAAAAAGCCATCGCCCGAGATCCCGGACACATACTACAAAGTCGTGGAATTAGTGGGGAAATATTTCGGAAACAACGTAAGTCTCAAGAGATCAGAACAGGGGAAGGGAAGTATCACCATCCGGTTCTCATCAGACGCGGAAGTGGAATCATTTTTGAAAGCGATTGAGAGCATTAACTAAACAATACACACGGAACAGGTGCGGAAGACAGTATTAATCGCGTTGATATTGACTCTCATACCCACCCTCCTGTCGGCCCAGTTCGCCACAGGAGGGACGGGCGGGGGTCTTGCATCCACAGGTACCAGCAGCTCCGGAAATGACAGCACAGCCCAGTCCTACACCCTTAAAAGATATTTCAATTCTTTGGCCCACAGGGACTCCATGGCCATAGGCTGGTCCTTCGGAGGTTCTATAATCCTACCCGGCACGGCACAGATCTACAACAAGCAGTACTGGAAGCTCCCGATAGTGTACGGAGGCATCGGAGGGATGCTCGGAGGAGGACTTTACTACAACTCCCAGTTCAAGAAGACCGGCAGCGAATCAGACCGGCTGACCCGTAACCTCTTCTTCATCGGAGCCGCCGTCTTCTACTGGGGCCAGATGCTGGACGGGGCCGTCTCCTACAAGTCCTACAGGGACCATCTGCCCGGCAGAGCCACGATATACTCGATCCTATGTCCCGGACTCGGGCAGATCTACAACAGGGAATACTGGAAGCTGCCCATCTACTACGGAGGTCTTGCCGTATCAGGCTATTTCTGGTACTACAACGACATACAGTACAAACGGTTTCAGAAAGACTACAACGCCGCGACAACCCCCGGAGGCAATTACGAAGGTAATATTTCCGTGGACAATCTCAAATATTACAGGGATTACTACCGCCGTTTCAGGGACTACTCCATCGTCGCCACGGTGCTGATATATCTCCTGCAGGTGATTGACGCCGATGTCTTCGCCACCATGAGCTCGTTTGATGTCAACCAAAGCCTCAGCATGGACATACAGCCGGCGGTGATACAGCCGCTCAACTACGATTTCACCACCAACTACACCTCCGCGATGCCGGTAGGAAACGCCGTCGGAGTACAGATGAATTTTAAATTTTAAAACCATATACCAGATATCAGAGATGAAGAGAAGACTGATACTTATCCTCGCCGCCGTCATGGCATTCTCCTTCCAGGGCACAGCGGCATCCGACAGCGACAAGGCTGTCAGAAACAAGGAGAAACGCAAAATCACCCTTTTTGCCAATCCTGACCGCAAGACACTGCTCCGGCAGCGGGATTCCCTCATGGAGGCCAACCAGCTGCTCCACATGCAGATCGACAGCCTCTACATGATCAACGAGAGCCTGTCCCTGGAAGGAGTGACAACTGACGGGGCCGACTCGATAAACCCCGGATTCATCGAGATGACAGGACTCGACCAGTTTGCGGCCACCGACACCGTTCCCGTATCCGTCGATTCACTGCTCAGTCTCTGGTACCAGCGGCGCAACCTCAACCTGATGGAGCTCGAACCCTCCGACATCGACACCCTGGTCATGACCTCCGACATACCCGACTCGGTATACCTGGAGAGACTCAAGAGGATGAACTCCTTCATCTCCGTACCCTACAACAGCATCATCCGCAACCACATCATCTACTACACCCAGAAGATGCCCGAGAAGATGGAGAGGATCCTCGGCCTGTCCACCTACTACCTGCCCATATTCGAGGAGATATTTGACAAATATGACCTGCCGCTGGAACTCACCGCGATGGCCGTCATCGAATCCGCCCTCAACGCAAAGGCCGTCTCCCGCGCCCGGGCAAAGGGAATGTGGCAGTTCATGTACTCTACGGCCAAGCGCTATGGCCTGACCATCAACTCCTACGTAGACGAGCGCTTCGATCCCGTGGCCTCGGCCGATGCGGCTGCCCGGTACCTGCGCGACTCCTACCTGATATTCGAAGACTGGAACCTCGCCATCGCCTCCTACAACTGCGGGGCCGGCAACGTCAACAAGGCCATCCGCCGCGCCGGAGGCTCCAAGGAGTTCTGGGAGGTATATCCCTACCTTCCCCGTGAGACCCGCGGCTACGTGCCCTCCTTCTTCGCAGCCCTCTACGCCATGAAATACTACAAGGAGCACAACCTCACCCCCGACTACATACCCATGCCTCCCCACACCGACACACTTCGGATCAACAAGATGCTTCACTTCGAGCAGATTGCCCACTTCACCGGCGCAAGCATTGAGGAGCTCCGCACCCACAATCCGCAGTTCCTCCACGACATCATCCCCGGCACTGAGCGCGAGTACATCCTCCAGCTCCCGTACCAGTACACCAACTCCTTCATTGACCACGAGGACGAGATCTACGCATGGAAGGACTCCGTATATTTCAGTCCCGCCGCCATGAAAAAGATCCAGCAGGGAGTCTCCTCCGGCTCCACACGTATCGTCCACCGCGTCAAGAGCGGCGAGACCCTCAGCCACATCGCCCTACGCTACGGAGTGTCCGTGAAGAATATCCAGAGGTGGAACGGCATCGGCACCCGCATCCGCGTCGGCCAGCGGCTCGCCATCTACACCAACGGCAGCGGCCCCGCATCATCCTCCTCAGGAGGCAGCGTCAAGACAACAGAGTCGGGAGGATATGTAATCTACACAGTTCGCTCCGGCGACAATCTCTGGGATATCTCCCGCAAATTCAGCGGAGTATCGGTCAATGACCTCATGAAGCTGAACAACCTGACCAAGAACAGCAAGATCTATCCCGGCAAAAAGCTGCGCATCAAAAAGGCAGAGTAAGCTGCAGCCTCAGCCCCAGATCATCTTTCCCGGAGTTGCCGAAATATCCGGTAACGGAACATTTGAAATTGATATTCAACCATCTTACGGGCCTGTATGTCACCACGGCGTACAGGCCCGCGCCTTTTCCATAATACGACGGGACGGAGAACGTACCGGGCATATCGCTCTCATAGCAGTAGATCCTTGCATCCCAGTCCTCTGCCCAGAAGAGTGTTGCACGCACGGCCACCCTCCATTGCCCCGAAGGCGAGCGGTATCCGCCCTCCTGATACAGCAGGGCACCGTAAGCCCCGCCCGCCCAGCTCCCTTCCAGCCTTGATGCCGCGGTGAAGCCGGTCCCCGTTCCGTACCTGTAGCCCAGCCGCAACCTCAGCAGACGGGTATTGCGTCCGTCGTCGTAAGTCCCGCTGAGCTTGGAATACAGCGCATGCTCCTCGGAGACATCCCACCCGCACTCCACAGCTGCCTTCAGGCACGACGAGGGATCCCTGACTCCGAAGCGGGCATATGGGAAATAGGTGTATTCTATCGATGATGACACGACTGTACTGTTACCGGCAGACCATCTGAGGACCACCGAGGCCCCATGCTCGTTGTTCACGTTGCTGCGGCAGTATGCACCGGCATGGGTGGCTATATAACGGGGAGAATAGTAGCGGTAAAGGAAGGATGCCTCAAGAGTGGAGGACAGATACCCTGCAGCTCCCGCCATACCTGCGAATGCCCCCCTTCTGTCCAGGGCAGCCTCGCCGAACACCCGCAGTCCTTTCAGGGAGAAGAGCCAGTCCAGCGAGGCATTGCCCCACCACCCGTTGTAACGCAGATGTTCATTGTAATAGGAAACACGCCGGCCGTCCAGGCGGTCATAGCTGTAGGCCGCGGCGGTCAGTCCGGCTTTCAGCCAGTCATTCCTCCAGGACACATTGAAACCTGCGAGTTCCTCGCGCAGGGCATCCTTGGCATCGCGCAGGGCATAGGTATCGTGAATACCGTCATCCGGTTTCGTAACGAAGCTGTCTCCCTCGACCCTTGCGTCCTGTCCGTTGTTGGAATAGAACACCGATGCATGGAGACCGGCCGGGAAACTGACCGTTACCCCCGCACCATGGAAATAATTGTTCTCGTCAGAAGAAGTATAGGGACGCACTCCGGCCTCACGCCGCACTGCCGCCGACGGAGAGGACAGCCCCGAAAGGGAGAATGAGTTCCACAGCACCAGTCCCTGACCGAAACGGAGGGAATAATCTCCTACAACGGCCGACTCCAGGGTGAAACGCATGTCCTTTGAAAGAGGTATGTCCGCCGCCGCCACATGAAAGGAATAAAAATCCGGAAAGCCTCTCTCCCCCTTGTCGCTTTCCAGGGTAAACCCGGCCGACCACCTGCCGTCCAGCTCAGCACGGAATTTAGAATATACAGGCACGGGCAGGCCTTCCGTACTTTCCCTGCCTCTCTCCATATCGTATCTGGATCTCAGGGTAAGCCTGCCGGAGAGCCTCCTGCGCCTTTCCCCTCCTCCATCCGTTCCGAAAGTCACAAACGGAAGGATCTCCCGCACCACAGCCGCGTCAAACCCGTCCACCTGCGCCAGCTCCCCTGCCGAGGCCACGGCCCCGTACTCACTGCGGTATTCCAGCAGACTGGTCACCATGAACGGCGTCAGCAGAGGAAATGTCTCAAGAGCCTCCCGGTCCGCTGAGTTCAGATTCAGCGGTCTTTCCATAAGATTCGTAAAATACTCCGCGAGAGCCTCAGGATCTCCTCCCCCGTCCTCGCACTGCGTCTCTATCAGGCGGATTATACCGCCGGGCAGTTCCTGGGCCTCCAGAGGGCTGCCGGACAGCAACAAAAAAGCCGCCCCGAGAAGGGCGGCCCCTGACTTTATCACTGTCTTCCCTTCATTTCTCCTGCACAACATGTTTATCTGATTTTAAGGTTGTAGTCTACATGGTCATTCGTCCACTTTGAACTTGTACTTTATCTCCCGCAGTTCTTTGTTGGCCTTCTCTATCTTCGAGGCCAGGTCCTGCTTGAAGGCCACGACTTTCTCCATGACGGCCGGATCGCCGGCGGCCAGGATCTGCGCGGCCAGGATGGCGGCGTTCTTGGCTCCGTCCAGGGCGACTGTCGCCACGGGTATGCCTGATGGCATCTGCAGGATGGAGAGGATCGAGTCCCAGCCGTCGATGGAGTTGGAAGACTTGATCGGCACTCCTATCACGGGGACGGGAGTGTAGGCGGCGATGACACCCGGGAGATGGGCTGCTCCGCCGGCTCCGGCGATGATGACCTTGATGCCCCGCTCCTTCGCGGCAGTCGCGAACTGCATAACCTGAACCGGCACTCTGTGAGCCGAGAGGGCATTGATTTCAAAGGGTATTTCCATAGAATCGAGAAACTCCGCGGCAGCCTTCATCACCGGCATGTCCGAGGTGCTTCCCATGATGATTGATACGAGTGGTTTCATGTCTTTTTTCAGTTAGATTGTCCGATGGCAAATTTAATCAGAAAAAACATCATTTCTCCATTTTTTGACGTACTTTTGCATCATGGACAGGATAAAACTTCACGACAAGCATTTCAAGCTTTTCATTCCCAATGAGAAGATAGAGGCGGCCATCCGTCAGACCGCCGGACGCATCAACAACGATTTCCGCGGCTGTACCGAGCCCCCCGTCTTCCTGAGCGTGCTCAACGGTTCCTTCATGTTCACCGCCTCCCTCATGAAATACATCGACTTCCAGTGCGAGCTGTCCTTCGTCAAGCTTGCCTCCTACTGCGGCACCTCCTCCACCGGCCAGGTCAAGCAGCTCATCGGAGTGTCCGACAGCCTCAGGGGCCGCCGCGTCATCATCGTGGAGGACATCGTGGACTCGGGCAAGACGATTACCGAGATGTACGCCATGCTCAAGGACATGGGCGTGGAGGACATCCGGGTCTGCACCCTCTTCCTCAAGCCTGCCGCCTACAAGGGTACCGTCAGCATCGACTACCACGCCATGGAGATAGGCAACGAGTTCATCGTCGGCTTCGGCCTGGACTACGACCAGCTCGGACGGCAGTACCCCGACATCTACATCGTCGACTAACCTTTTAACATCAGATACACATCATGAAATACTACATTCTTTTCGGTCCTCCGGGAGCCGGCAAAGGCACCCAGGCCAAACAGATCGTCGAAAAATACCATTATCTTCACCTCTCCACCGGAGACCTCCTGCGTCAGGAGATGGCCGCCGGCACCGAGCTCGGCAAGAAGGCCGCTGAACTCATCAACCGCGGTGACCTCGTACCCGACGAGGTGGTCGAGGGCATGATCCGCAACAAGATAGCCTCCAACCGGGACGTTGCCGGCTTCCTTTTCGACGGCTTCCCCCGCACCATCGCCCAAGCCGAGGCCCTCGACGCCATGCTCACAGAGTTCGGCGGCAAGGTCGACGCAGTCCTCTCCCTCACCCTTCCCGACGAGCTCGTCTACGAGCGCATCCTGCACCGCGCCCAGATCGAAGGCCGCAAGGACGACACCGACCGCAGCATCATCGAGAACCGCATAGCCACCTACCACGACAAGACCGAGCCCCTGATCACCTACTACAAGGGCCACGGCAACTACCGCGAGATCGAGGGCAACGACACCATAGAGCACGTCTTCGCAGCCCTCTGCGGAATACTCGACGAGTAACCGCCGTAACCAAATAAATTATGCCCGGTTCGAATTTCATAGACTACGTAAAGATCTTCTGCGCCTCGGGAAACGGCGGCAACGGCTCCACCCACCTGCGGCGAGAGAAGTATATCCCAAAAGGCGGGCCCGACGGAGGTGACGGCGGCCGCGGAGGCCACATCATCCTCAAGGGCGACCCGCAGTACTGGACCCTCATTCACCTCAAATACCGCAAGCACATCAAGGCCGAGCACGGAGGTGCGGGCAGCGGAGGCCTCAGGCACGGGGCCAACGGCAAGGACATCATCCTCGACGTCCCTCTCGGAACTGTCGCCAAGGACGCCGAGACGGGCGAGGTGCTCTGCGAGATACTCGAGCCGGGGCAGCAGGAAATCCTGGTGCGCGGCGGCCGCGGAGGCAAGGGCAACAACTTCTTCAAGACAGCCACCATGCAGACCCCCCGTTTTGCGCAGGAGGGAGAGCCTGGCCGCGAAGGCTGGTTCATTCTGGAGCTCAAGCTGCTGGCCGACGTCGGACTCGTGGGCTTCCCCAATGCCGGCAAGTCGACCCTACTCTCAGCCGTATCCGCAGCCAAGCCCAAGATCGCTGACTATCCCTTCACCACCCTCGAGCCCAACCTCGGCATCGTCTCCTGCCGCGACGACCACTCCTTCGTGATGGCCGACATCCCGGGCATCATCGAGGGAGCGCATGAGGGCAAGGGCCTGGGGCTCAGATTTCTCAAGCACATCGAGCGCAACTCCATGCTGCTTTTCGTCATACCCGCCGACACCAAGGATATACGGGCCGAGTACCGCACTCTCCTGGGCGAGCTGGAGCAGTTCAACCCGGAACTGCTGGACAAGGACCGTGTCCTCGGCATCTCCAAGGCCGACATCCTGGACGACGAGCTCCGCGCCGGACTGCAGAAGGAACTGCCCGAGGGCATCCCCGTCATATTTTTCTCATCGGTGAGCGGAGAGAACATACCGCAGCTCAAGGACCTGCTCTGGAACACCCTTAACCGCAGCGCGATATGATAGACTGGCTGATACAGCTCGACCACGACATCACACTGGGCCTCAATGCCCTGCACACACCGGTCCTGGACAGCATCATGCTCTTTCTATCGTCGAGCAAGGTGTGGATTCCGCTGTACGTGCTCATAGCCGCACTGATGTTCATCCCCAAATGGTACGGCCGGAAATCGCCTGCATTCCGCCTCGGCAGCCGGATACCGCTCTGGCTCACAGGACTCATCGGAGTGCTGGCTGTGGCGCTGTGCTTCGGTCTCACCGAGCAGATAACCAACCTGGTAAAGGACTGGGTCGCCCGTCCCCGCCCGAGCCACGACCCCATGCTGGAGGGCCTGCTCCATCTGCCGGAAGGCAAGGGCGGCCTCTACGGCTTTTTCTCGGCCCACGCCTCCAACACCTTCGGAATGGCAGCCCTCACCGCCCTGATATTCAGACGCGGGTGGTATTCCTCCGGCATCCTGACCTGGGCCGCGCTGATAGGCTTCAGCCGCATCTACCTGGCCAAGCACTTCACCACGGACGTAGTCTGCGGCGCCCTCGCCGGAGTGCTGGTCGCCTTTGCGGTCTACTGCCTCTACCGATGGGTATTGTCCCTGATTTCCAGAAAATATTCATAGCGCCGACCCCCACATGCTCTGCATCGTAGACTCCACCACCGACCCCTACTGGAACCTCGCTGCCGAGGAATACCTCCTGACCTCTCTCTCCGAACCGGTATTCCGCCTCTGGAGAAATGCCCCTTCGGTCATCGTCGGCCGCTACCAGAATGCCGCTGCCGAAATCAACTCAGAATATGTCCGGACACGCGGCATACCTGTAGTCCGCCGTCTCACTGGCGGAGGCGCGGTGTTCCACGACCTGGGCAATGTCAATTATACCTTCATCGACCGGAAGGTGGAGGGGGAGGACACCGCGGCCATGTTCCGGCGCTTCACTGCTCCCGTCATCTCGGCTCTGCGCTCGCTCGGGGTGGAAGCCTCGCTCGAAGGGCGCAACGACCTGGTCATCAGCGGCCGGAAGTTTTCGGGCAATGCGGTCTGCGTCCACGGCGGCCGGGTCCTGCAGCACGGCACCCTGCTCTTCTCCGCCTCGGTGGCCGACCTATCGGGCGCCCTCAACACCCGCCCGGAAAAATTCATCGGCAAGAGCGTGCAGTCCAACCGCTCGCGGGTCACCAACATCTCGGAACATCTGCCCGCCCGGCACCGCTCCATGTCAGTGGAGGAGTTCATCACTTATCTTCAGGACCATATCGCAGGCGGTACGGACACTCTCCGCGGCTACACCGCACAGGAGACGGCGGCCATAGACCGGCTGTGCCGGGAAAAATACTCCACCTGGCAGTGGAATTACGGCAATTCCCCCCGTTACGGTCTCAACCAGACCCGCCGCTTCCCCTGGGGCTTCATCGAAGTCTCCCTCGATGTCTCCGGCGGTCTCATCCGCACCTGCTCGATCCGCGGCGACTACTTCTTCACCCGCCCCACAGAAGAAGTGGAGCAGGCCCTGACCGGGCTGCCCCACACCCACGATGCCGTACTCAGAGCCCTGTCCGCACTGCCGCTGGCCGACTATTTCGGACCGGCCACGGCCGATGAGCTGGCCGAACTGTTTTTATAGAAAAAAAAACGGGACCGCCCCGTCATGGGACAGTCCCGAGTCACTGAAAACGTTATATGCCGTCCGAGGGGCTATTTGCCGAACCTCTTCTCTTTCATCTTGATTATCTGATCCTGGAGGACATCGACGCAGTCAACCACCGCGTCCTCGAAAGTAGGTGCTGTCCTCTCGATGATAAGGTCATCGCCGGGGATGCCGAGTCTCACCTTCACGGTCTTGCCGTGATCGGGCTGGACAGTGAGGGCGACATCACAGCTGATGATGTTGTCAAAAAACTTTTCCAGTTTACCGACTTTCTTGTCGATGAAGTCGAGCAGTTTCTGATCTGCATCGAATTTGATCGATTGAACGTTAATTTTCATTATTACCTCCTTTTTTAGCTCTTGGATGAGCGGTTAAATAAGTGTTCTTCAACTGTTCGAAGGAGTTGTGGGTGTACACTTGCGTGGCTGCCAGCGAGGAGTGGCCCAGTATCTCCTTTATCGAATTAAGGTCGGCACCGTTGTTCAGCAGATGAGTCGCCAGCGAATGCCTGAGCACGTGGGGCGACTTGCGCCCGGTAAAACCCTCCACCCCGTCCAGTTCCTCATGCACTGCCTCATTGACCAGCTCCGGATAAACAGGCTGTCCGCCGTCGGTCAGAAAAAACCTGCCGTCCTTCCGGACATCCGGAAACTCCTTCCTAATTCTGTCCAAATATAGTAAAATTTCCTGACAAACGGAAACCGGAACCGGAATTTCCCGCATTTTGTCACCCTTGCCCAGCACCGTAAACACCCGCCTCGAAGGATCGAAGTCACTGCGGCGCAGAGAGACTATCTCCGAGCGGCGCATCCCGGTCGCATAGAGGACCAGCAGCATCACTGCATTGCGGTACTCATGCAGAGTCATCTTCCCGGATGCTTTCCCGGAGCCGTCCAGTCCCTTTGAATCGAAAAAATGCTCCAGGGCCAGTTCCGAGAAGAACTCCGGCAGACGGCGGCTTTCCCTGGGACGGGCTATACGCCGTACCGGATTGGAGGACAGCAGCGAGCGGCGCACGAGCCAGGAACAATAGCTGCTGAGAGCCGACAGCCGCAGATTGACGGTACGGGAAGACAGTCCATCGTCCATCGAGAATGCTACAAATCCCCTGATGCTGCTGAAGGTCAGCGCATCCAGCTCCTGCTGAACAGTCAGGACATCATCCTGAGGATAGGCATAATGATAGAATGCATCCAGCACCTCCCGGTAGATGGCGCAGGTTCGGGGCGAATACCTCCTTTCAGCAGAGATGTACTGCAGGAACTCCTCTTTCATCCGTTGTACGGCTATCTGACTCCTGACTTCTTCTCCACAAATGCCCTGAAGCGGTGGAGTCCTTCCTCAAGAACGGTGCGGGGACATGCGATGTTCCAGCGCATATATCCTTCTCCGCCAGGACCGTACATTGTCCCGGCATTGAGCCATATCCTGGCCTCCGACTTGAGGGCTTCCTCAAGAGCGGCAGATTCCATTTCCAAAGCGGAACAGTCCATCCATACCAGATACGTGCCCTCGAGTTTCATTATTGGAAATGCGGGTAAGTACTTTGCGATATATTCCCGCATATACTCGTAATTATCTGAGATGTAGACATTGAGCTCGTCCAGCCACTCGGCGCCGCCCTCGCTGTAGGCAGCCGTCAGGGCATCGATGCCGAAGGGGCCGGGACCGCTTATCTCCCGCTGCTCCACGACCTTGCGTACGCGCTCGCGGATATCGGGATCCGGGATGATGATGTTGGCTATCTTCACGCCGGCCATATTGAAGGGCTTAGTAGGAGACACACAGATAATCGCGTTCCGGGCGATATCCTCTCCTACCGTAGCGAAGGGCGCATAGGCATAGCAGGGAGCGGCCAGCTCGCAGTGAATCTCGTCGGAGACCACCGTTACCCCGTGTCTCAGGCATATCTCTCCCACCCTGCGCAGCTCGTCGCGGGACCATACGCGGCCCACCGGATTCTGGGGGTTGCAGAGTATCATCAGGGAGATATCCGGGTCGGAGGCCTTCTCCTCTAAGGCGTCAAAATCCATACGGTAGGTATTTCCGACGCGGATCAGCTCTGCGGAAACCGCCTCACAGCCGTTCTGTTCGAGGGAGATGAAAAAATGGTTGTAGGCAGGGGACTGCACGAGCACCTTGCCGCCATGGGGCATATAAGTACCTATGACCGCAGAAAGAGCAGGGATAACACCCGTTACCGGAATTATCCACTCGCGGTCGATCTTCCACCCGTGACGCGAGGCGAACCATCCAGTTACGGCCTCATAATAAGCGTCAGGTATCGATGCATAACCGTAGATACCGTGCTGTGCCCTCTTTACGAGAGCCTCACGGATAGGGCTGGCAGTTATAAAATCCATATCCGCCACCCAGAACGGCAGTACATCCGGGTCCGGACAAGCGTCCCATTTGAGGGAACCGGTTCCCTTCCTGGGGATTATCTCATCAAAATTGTATTTCATATCTCATGGTTTTATTTGCAAATTTAATAAAAATCCCTACCTTTGCAGCCCTAACAAAAGGAGGTGGTAAAAGAATGATTATAGTACCTATCAAAGAAGGCGAAAATATAGAGAAGGCTCTCAAGAAATTCAAACGTAAATTTGAGAAGACAGGAGTGGTACGCGAGCTGCGCAACAGGAAGCAGTTCGAGAAACCTTCCGTAAGGAGAAGAAACGAGATCAAGAAGGCTATCTACGTACAGCATCTCAGACTGAACGAGGAGTAATTCCATGCAGCCTTTAAGATTCCTTCATCATATCGGCAGAATCCATTTAGGTTCTGCCGTTTTTTTGTAAATTTGCATTTATGAGAAAACTTATCGTCCTCGGCGCCGGGATGCTGCCCCTGGCCGCCTGCACGGACACAGAACAGCAGCAGAAAGGCCCTAATGTAATATTCATCATCGCCGACGACCTCGGTTACGGAGACCTGAGCTGTTACGGCCAGGAGAAGTTCCAGACGCCCAACATCGACGCTCTTGCCGCAGACGGAGTGATCTTCACCCGCCACTACGCCGGCACGTCGGTCAGCGCCCCGTCCCGCTCGTCCCTCATCACCGGCCTGCACACCGGCCATACCCCCATCCGCGGCAACAAGGAGCTGCCAGTAGAGGGCCAGCACCCCATACCCGGCGACACCTATAACGTATACCGCCTCATGAAGTCGCAGGGCTATGTCACCGGAGTATTCGGCAAATGGGGACTCGGAGCACCTGCCACGGAAGGCGCACCCGAGAACCAGGGCGTGGACGAGTTCTTCGGCTACAACTGCCAGAGGCTCGCACACCACTACTTCCCGTACCACCTCTGGCACAATTCCGAGAAAGTGATGCTCCCCGGCAACGAGGGCACCTCCGAGAACGACTACTCCCCCTACCTCATCCATGAGCAGGCTCTCGACTTCATCCGCAAAAACAGCGACAGCACCTTCTTCATGATGTACACTTCGGTCATTCCCCACGCCGAACTGCGCCTGCCCGAGGCTGAAATCGAACCGTTCATAGGCAAGCTGGAGCCCGAACAGTCATTCAAAGGCTGTGACGGAGGTCCCGGCTACAGGCAGGCGGCATACGGCTCGCAGGAGCACTGCCACGCGGCTTTCGCGGCTATGATCAACGTCCTGGACCGGCAGGTCGGTGAGATCCGCGCCCTTATAGACAGCCTGGGCATCAGCGACAACACCATCATTGTCTTCACCTCCGACAACGGCCCTCACATCGAGGGCGGAGCCGACCCGGCCTACTTCAACAGCAACGGCGGCCTCCGCGGCATCAAGCGCGACCTCTACGAGGGCGGTATCCGGGTGCCTTTCATCATGGCCTGGCCCGGACACATCCAGGGCGGCCGCACCACTGACCACGTCAGCGCATTCTGGGACTTCCTCCCCACCTTAGCCGACATCACCGGCGCATCGACCCCTGAGGGCTACGAGACCGACGGCATCTCCTATCTCCCCGCAGCCACCGGCGACGGTGAGCAGCCTGAGCATGAATACCTCTACTGGGAGTTCCACGAGGAGGGAGGCCGCCGCGCCATCCTGCAGGGCGACTGGAAGGGAGTTATCTACGACTACCGCAAAGGCGGAGCAATGCAGCTCTACAACCTCGCCGACGACCCCGCCGAGCAGCACGACGTCGCCTCGGAGCACCCCGACATCGTCGAGCGCTTCAACACCATCCTGCAGACCGCCCGCACCGAGTCCCCCATCCCCGAATTCAATTGAGATTGAACAGACCGGGGACTACTCTTCGGTTGTCCAGTCTTCTATGTTTCCTGTCCGGGAAGAGAACGAGGCCCCGATGCGGAAGACCCTGCGGGAGCCGGAGGCGTAGGGACGGGCGTAGTCTCTCTCCTCGATCTGTCGCAGGGCCTCCTCCGCCGTGCCGTCCAGCTTGAGCTCGAAGATGTAGACGTATCTGTCGGTCTCCACGATGCAGTCGGCGCGGCCCTGTCCCGAGGCTTTTTCGGCATAGACCTTCCAGCCGCCCAGCATACGGAATATGAGGTAGAAGGCATACTGGAAATCTCTTTCCCGTGCCTTCCCGTCTGACTTGCTGCAGCGGATATCGTAGGGAATGTCGGCCAGCAGGGACTCAAGAGACTCCCTGAGGCTGTCTATGCGGCCTTTATCCATAGCGTTGCGTACGCTTGCGGCCCAGCTCGCCATCCGGGCGTCGGACTTAGTGATATAGCCGGAGGCCAGCATGGCGAGGAAGCCACGGCGCACCTCCTCGTTCGGGAAATCCAGCCTGAAAAGCTCGGTTTCGCGGTCATAACCCTTGATGGTCAGATAGCCGCTCTGATATATCATCGGCAGGGGCATCTCCGCGGTGGCCTTATAGTCCGCGAAAGCGGATGCCGTATAGTCTGACGAGAGCATCTCCTCTATGTTCTCATCGCTGCGGGAGAGCAGGCGCACCAGATAGTCCGATGTGCCCGTAGTCATCCAGTAGTCCCTCATCCTCAGGGAGTCGAATACGTTCAGCAGACTGAAAGGGTTGTAGACATCCGTCATATCCTCGCTGAAATGGTATCAGTCGTATCTGCGCTTGAGACTTTCGGTAATCTGCTGCACACTGACTCCTTCTTTTTCCGCCAGTTCCCTGATCGGCTCTGCAAAACAACTTTCCAGCTCCGCCTGCGTTATACCGCACAGCGCGTCGTACCGGCTGTCCATGCTTATGTCCTTCGGCTGGTTGAAGCCGCTGAAGACACTCACCTGCGAGAACTTCGTCACTCCCGTAAGGAGAACGAACTGAAGATCCGCATCGGCAGCCTTGAAGACCGAGTAGAGCCCGCGCAGGACATCCCTGTGCCATTCCTCCAGAAGCCTCTCCTGCCCGTCTACGACAGTGGTGAGGCCGGTTTCCAGCACATCCAGCAGCGGCTTGTCGTACTCGTCGATAAGGACCACGCAACGGCGGCCGGTTTTCACGTATGCCAAGTGCAGAATTCTGGCAAAACGGTCTCCGGCACCCATCTTTATCTCCGGCTGTCCGTAAACATCTTCCCAGTCATGCAGATATGCGTTGATTTTTTCTTCCAGCGCACCGGCTTTTTTGAAATTCCCCGCATTGAAGTCAATATGGAACACCGGATACTCCAGCCACTCCTTCTCCAGTCCTTCCATGGCCAGCCCGGCAAACAGCTCTTTCCGGCCCATGAAGTAGTTCTCTATGGTGGACATCAGCAGGCTCTTGCCGAACCTGCGCGGACGGCTCAGAAAATAAATCTTACCTCCTTTTACCAAATCGTAAACCAAGGCCGTCTTGTCCACATAGACATAGCCGTCCTCGATTATCTGTTCAAAACTCTGGACTCCTATCGGATATTTCATCATGGCGTGTTCCTCCTATTGACTAATCAGATACAAATTTAGTCAAAATATCTGAAAGAAAAAGCCCGGCCGGAACTGCTCCGGTCGGGCTTGACTGTTACTGGACAGGCTTGCGCACTATCTCATGTTGAGGAGCTCGATCATCTTGATGACTGCGGTGGAGATACGGGTACCGGGGCCGAAGATGGCGGCGGCACCTGCCTTGTAGAGGGCGTCGTAATCCTGAGGAGGAATGACACCGCCGACTACCACCATGATGTCCTCACGTCCGAGCTTCTTGAGCTCGTCGATGATCTGGGGCACGAGGGTCTTGTGACCGGCTGCAAGGGAGGATACGCCGACGATGTGGACGTCGTTCTCCACAGCCTGCTTTGCTGCCTCTGCAGGAGTCTGGAAGAGAGGGCCCATATCCACATCGAAGCCGCAGTCGGCATAACCGGTAGCCACAACCTTGGCTCCACGGTCGTGTCCGTCCTGACCCAGCTTGGCGATCATGATACGGGGCTGACGGCCTTCCTTCTTCGCGAACTCGGCAACCATCTCCTTGGCTTTCTCGAACTCGCTGTCATTCTTGACCTCTGAAGAGTAAACACCTGTATTCATACGTATAACTGCTTTATATCTTCCTACTACTTTCTCGCATGCATCCGAAATCTCACCGAGGGTGGCGCGGTTGCGTGCGGCCTCGACTGCGAGCTCGAGCAGATTGCCGCTCTTGGTCTCGACAGCCTTGGTGATGGCATCCAGAGAAGCCTGGACAGCGGCATTGTCACGTTTGGCGCGGAGCTCCTTCAGACGGGCGATCTGGGACTCACGTACCTTGGTGTTGTCGATGTCGAGAATCTCGATGGGATCCTCCTTGTCCAGACGGTACTCGTTGATACCGATGATCTTGTCCACTCCGGAGTCGATGCGGGCCTGCTTGCGTGCGGCGGCCTCCTCGATACGCAGCTTGGGGATACCGGTCTCGATAGCCTTGGCCATACCGCCGAGCTTCTCGATCTCCTGAATATGCTCCCATGCCTTGTGGGCGATCTGGTCGGTCAGGTACTCTACGTAGTAGGAACCTGCCCAAGGATCTATGCCTCGGCATACGTTGGTCTCCTCCTGGATGTAGATCTGGGTGTTACGTGCGATACGTGCGGAGAAGTCGGTAGGCAGGGCGATAGCCTCGTCGAGGGCGTTGGTATGCAGGGACTGGGTGTGTCCGAGAGCTGCGCCCATGGCCTCGATACATGTCCTGGCCACGTTGTTGAAAGGATCCTGCTCTGTCAGGGACCAGCCTGAAGTCTGGCAGTGAGTCCTCAGGGACAGGGACTTGGGATTCTTAGGATTGAAGGACTTCACGATCTTGGCCCAGAGCATACGGGCTGCACGCATCTTGGCGATCTCCATGAAGTGGTTCATACCGATAGCCCAGAAGAAGGACAGACGGGGTGCGAAAGCGTCCACGTCGATACCGGCCTTGATACCCGTACGCAGGTACTCCAGACCGTCGGCCAGGGTATAGGCCATCTCGATGTCGCAGGTAGCACCGGCCTCCTGCATGTGGTAGCCGGAGATGGATATCGAGTTGAACTTGGGCATGTACTTGGAGGTGTAGGCGAAGATGTCGCCGATGATTCTCATGGAGAACTCGGGAGGATAGATGTAGGTGTTGCGGACCATGAACTCCTTGAGGATATCGTTCTGGATGGTACCGGCCATCTCCTCGAGCTTGGCACCCTGCTCCTGAGCGGCTACGATGTAGAAGGCCAGGATTGGCAGAACGGCACCGTTCATGGTCATGGACACGGACATCTTGTTCAGAGGTATCTGGTCGAAGAGCACCTTCATGTCCTCTACGCTGCAGATGGACACACCGGCCTTGCCGACGTCACCCACTACTCTGGGATGGTCAGCGTCGTAGCCTCTGTGTGTTGCCAGGTCAAAGGCGACGGAAAGTCCCTTCTGTCCGGCAGCGAGGTTCCTGCGGTAGAAAGCGTTGGACTCCTCGGCTGTGGAGAATCCGGCATACTGACGGATGGTCCAGGGCCTCATCACGTACATGGTGCTGTAGGGTCCGCGGAGGAAAGGAGGAAGACCTGCGGTGTAGTTCAGGTGCTCCATTCCCTCATTGTCCTTGGGGGTGTAGATCTCCTTCACGCCGATGTGCTCCGGAGTCTCCCAAATCTGCTGTGAAGCAGCTGCCTGCGCGCATCCAGCGGCGGCATTGTCAAACTGTATGTCTTTAAAATTAGGACGCATAACTTCTGAGATTAAAGAGATTTGATTCCGAGCTTCTCCTGATAGCCGCGAAGGGTCTCGAGGACGTTGCTCTTGACACTGATAAAGTTCTGGATTCCTTTGGCCTGGAGATCCTCCTTGCAGGCGGGCTCACCTGCGACTACCACGATGGCCCTGTCACCTATCAGACGGGCGATCTCGGGAACGGCCTCAGCATACTCGTCGTCGGACGAGCAGGCCACTACGATCTCGGCACCTGAAGCGAGGGCTGCCTTTACGCCCTCCTCGATGGAGGCGAAGCGGTTGTTGTCCATGATGCGGATACCGGCCACTGCGAAGAAGTTCGAGGAGAACTGGGCGCGGGCGCGGCACATGGCGAGGTTACCGAATGTGAGCATGAATGCCTTGGGCTCCTTGCCGCTGCGGTCTGTAGCCAGACGGAGGGCCTCGAAGGCCTCGGCTGCACGGTAAGGTCTAAGGGGCTCCACTGCATCCTCCTTCTGGCATCCGTGTACGGGAACTACCTGACCCATGCGGGTGAGGATATCGCGGGAAACGATCTCCTTGGTAATCTCGTCGGCAGCCTTCTCGAGGAAGTTGGGGTACTGGTTGGAACCGAGGATGGTGTCGCGGCGGGTAGCGTAGTTCTTGTCCCTCTTGTCGGACACGGCCTTGATCTCGGACTGGATGAATCCGGCCTTGAACTGAGCGATATAACCGCCGGCGGCCTCTACCTTGCGGAAGAG
>DVGV01000086.1 GCA_018712545.1 Candidatus Coprenecus merdigallinarum
CTGATGATGCAGCTCGGCGCAGAGGGAGTCTTCGTAGGCTCAGGTATCTTCAAGTCCGGCAATCCGGAGAAGAGGGCCCGCGCCATCGTCAACGCAGTGACCAACTACAACGACGCCGCCCTGCTGGCCGAGGTGTCCACCGACCTGGGCGAGGCCATGGTCGGCATCAACGAGGAGGAGATCACCATCCTGATGGCCGAGAGAGGCAAATAATCCCGAACCCGCACACAGACAATGCACACAATAGGCATTCTCGCTCTACAGGGGGCCTTCCTCGAGCACGGACAGATGCTGGAAGGCCTCGGTGTGGAGCACTTCGAAATCCGTCAGCCGGGCGACCTGAAACGGCCGATGGACGGGCTCATCCTGCCCGGCGGAGAGAGCACCGCCATGGGCAAGCTGATGGACTGCCTGGACATGCTGCAGCCGCTCAGGGAGCGCATCGCCGGAGGACTTCCGGTATTCGGCACATGCGCCGGCATGATACTGCTGGCCAAGGACCTGGGTGACGAGCCCCGCCGCTTCCTCCAGACCATGGACATCCGCGTGTTGCGCAACGCCTACGGCCGGCAGCTCGGCAGCTTCTTCACCCGCGGCAGCTTCGCCGGGATTGAGGACGTGCCCATGACATTCATCCGCGCTCCTTACATTGAGCAGGTCACCTCTCCCGACGTAGAAGTGCTGGCCACGGTAGACGGCCACATCGTAGCCGCCCGCCAGCGAAACATGCTCGCCACCTCCTTCCACCCAGAGCTGAACGACGATCCCCGCATCCACCGCTGGTTCCTCGAGCACCTCGCCGGAGCCTGAACATCCCCCTGAACATAACAGAGAGTGCGCCAAATTTTTTGTTTTGCGCACTCTCTTTTGTATATTCGCAGAGTTATCAAAAAGCTTGACAATCTTTAACGAACACCTACGGATATGCAGACACTGTCGGACATCATCGCCTCCATCGCCTCGTTTCTCTGGGGATGGCCCCTCATCATCCTGCTTCTCGGCACTCACATCTATCTGACTGTCAGACTCAGATTCCCTCAGCTCAAAATATTCAAGGCCATCAGGCTCTCAGTCACCAAGGACAGGACCGATCACGGAGACGTCAGCCAGTTCGGCGCCCTGGCCACTGCTCTGGCCGCCACCATCGGTACCGGCAACATCGTGGGAGTGGCCACGGCCATCACCCTCGGAGGTCCCGGAGCCGTGCTCTGGTGCTGGCTCACAGGCGTATTCGGCATGGCCACGAAGTATTCCGAGGCCCTGCTGGCAGTAAAATACAGAGTGAAGATCAAGAAAGACGGGCACATCCTCGGCGGCCCGATGTACGCCCTCGAGCGCGGACTTAAGGCCAAGTGGCTCGGAGTACTCTTCGCCATCTTCGCCGTAGTGGCCTCCTTCGGCATCGGCAACATGGTGCAGTCCAACGCCATCTCCATGCTCCTGGACGAGAACCTGCACATCCCGCCCGTAGCCAGCGGCATAGTCATCACCATCCTCACCGCCCTGGTGGTGCTCTTCGGCATCAAGGGCATATCCAAGGTCTGCACCTGGCTCGTGCCTTTCATGGCCCTGTTCTACATCATCGGCTGCATAGTGATCCTGTGCATCAACTTCGAGTACCTCGGCGAGACCATCCGCGTCATCGTCACCTCCGCCTTCTCGCCCCAGGCCGCCGGCGGCGGATTCGTCGGCTCGACCATCATGACCGCCTGCCGCTTCGGCATCGCCCGCGGACTGTTCTCCAATGAGTCCGGCCTCGGCTCGGCCCCCATCGCCGCAGCTGCCGCCCAGACCCGCAACCCCGTCCGTCAGGCCCTCGTCTCCTCGACCGGAACCTTCTGGGACACCGTCGTAGTCTGCGCCATGACAGGCCTCGTCCTGGTAAGCTGCGTGATAGCCCCCAACGGCATAGACTCCGCCAGCGAGACCCTGACCTCCCAGGCCTTCGGCGTCATACCGGTAGTCGGCCCGATTATCCTGAGCGTAGGCATTGTCACCTTCGCATTCTCCACCATCCTCGGCTGGTCCTACTACGGCGAGCGCTGCATCGAGTACCTCGGCGGACGCAAGGCCACCATCGTCTATCGGATACTATTCATCATAGGAATCTTCGTCGGAGCCGTTGCCAACCTCTCGATAGTGTGGAACTTAGCCGACATGATGAACGCCCTGATGGCCATCCCTAACCTCATCTCCCTGCTGCTGCTCTCCGGCGTCCTCGTCCGCGAGACCCGCTACTGGCTGTGGGAGAAACGCCTCGACGAATATTCCAAGGACGACATCCCCGTCATCGACAAGTAGCGGGGTACCTTTTCGCCTTTTATTCGCTATATTTGCGGGCCATTAGAACGTTTTATGATAAAAGCTCTGTTTTTCGACATAGACGGGACACTGGTCAGCTTCAGGACCCATTCGGTGCCGGCATCCACTGTCGGGGCACTGACCGCGGCGCATGAGGCCGGTGTGAGGATATTCATTTCCACCGGACGGCCCGCCCCGCTGATCAACAACCTCGACTCCATCCTGCACCTCATCGACGGCTACATCACTGTCAACGGCGCGATATGCACCGTAGGCGGGCAGACGATATCCCGCACCCCCATCGACCCGGAGGACGTGAGGACCATCCTCGGAGCCGCCGACCGCTGGGGCGTTCCCTCCCTGATCGTGGGAGAGGACCGGGCCATCGTGCACAACCACCGCCCGATCGTGGATCAGGTATTCGGAGGCATGCTGGCCATCAAGGGCATAGACACCCGCACCACC
Source organism: Candidatus Coprenecus merdigallinarum (assembly GCA_018712545.1). GTDB lineage: Bacteria > Bacteroidota > Bacteroidia > Bacteroidales > UBA932 > Coprenecus > Coprenecus merdigallinarum. The sequence continues at coordinate 2,767 of DVGV01000086.1, forward strand.
ACTGAGGAAATGCTCTCCCGCCCCATATATCAGCTCACCCCCTTCTTCGACGAGGCTCAGGAAGCCGCCGTCGTACCCCTGCTGCGGCACGCCGAGTCCGCCCGCTGGTGCGAGTATTTTTCCGATGTCATCTCCTCCGAGGCCGACAAGGGCCGGGGCATGGAGATCATCGCCGCGCACGAGGGCATCAGCACAGCGGAATGCATGGCGTTCGGGGACGGAGGCAACGACATCCCCATCCTGCGCCGCTCCGGAACAGGAGTGGCCATGGGCAATGCCGGGATAACAGTCAAAAACTCAGCCTCCTACATCACAGACGACATAGACGCCGGAGGAGTGGCGAACGCGCTCAGGCACTTCGGAGTCATCGCATAGCTACCACAACACTAACCCCCACACAATTTTTCAGCAAGTACAGAAATGGAAAATAAAAAGGATTTCGCAAAAGTCTTCATGATCGCCGGCAGCGAACCCCTCGGCTGCTGCGGCATCCAGGCAGATATCAAGGCCGTCTCCGCATGCGGCGGATTCGCGGCCGGAGCCACCACCCTCCTCGTGGACATGAACACCACCCAGGTCAAGGGCATCCGGACCATGCCCGTGGATATCATCCTCAGCCAGAGCCGGGACTTCCTGGACGACGTGGGCGCCGACTGCATCAAGACCGGCATGCTCTACGAGAAGCAGATAGTGGAGGCCGTAGCCGGCCTGCTGCGCGAGTACCCGGAAGTGCCCAAGGTCATCGACCCCGTCATGGTCGACTCCGGCGGTACGGCACTCATCCTCCAGGAAGCCATAGACGCCTACCGCGAGCTGCTTTTCCCCCAGGCCGAAATCATCACCCCCAACATACACGAGGCCCGCGTCCTGGCCGGTGAGGACATCACCCTCGACAACGTGGACCTGCTTATCAGGAAGATATCCGAAGCCGGCTGCTCGGTGATCATCAAGTCCATTCCCGACGGAGACAACCTCATCGACGTCCTCTACAACCGCCGTACCGGCAGCATCCGCCGCTTCTCCAAGCGCCGCATCGACACCCGCAACGTCAACGGCACAGGCGACACCTTCGGTTCGGCCATAGCCACCTACATCGCCCGGAAGTACGATCTGGAGGCTGCGGTCGAAAGAGCCGAGATATTCATCAACGAGTCCATAGCCTACGGTTCCGGCTACCGCTTCGGTCCCGGCTACGGCCCCGTGCATCCATTCTACCGCACGATTGACTTCTTCGAAAGGGAAGACCGCAGCTACTCCTTGAAGTAGAGCCGCCTGACCCGGCGGGAGATACTCGTCAGCACCTCGTAGGGGATGGTTCCGAGCTTGTCGGAGAGTTCGGTCACTGGGATATTGTGCCCGAATATCTCCACCTCGTCCCCCACCTGAGCGCCCGTGCCGGTGACATCCAGCATACAGGCGTCCATGCAGATATTGCCCAGGACAGGGACCCTCCTGCCCCGCACCATCATCTCCCCCACCCCGCAGCTCAGATGACGGTCCAGTCCGTCCGCATAGCCTACAGGGATAACCGCCACGTCCGAGGGCCGGCCGACCCGTCCCTTCCGTCCGTATCCCACCGTCTGCTCCGGAGTGATACGCCGTATCGACGCTATATGCGTCTTGAACGAGCTCACCGGCTCCAGACCCGGCAGCGGCCCGATGCCGTACAGCCCGATGCCCAGCCTCACCATATCGAAGGCATACTGCGGGAAGCGCTCTATGCCGGCACTGTTGAGAATGTGCCGCAGTATCTTATAGGGAAAATGCGGCTGCACCATCCCCGTCATCTCCTCGAACAGGCGGATCTGCCCGAGGGTAAACTCATCCTCCGCCGGGTCGTCCGCAGCCGCCAGATGGGAGAACATGCTCCGCAGCAACACCGTCCTTCTGCCTTCCATAAACCGCAGCAGCTCAGGGATATCCTTCTTATCCAGGCCCGAGCGGTTCATCCCCGTATTGAGCTTCAGATGCACCGGATAATTCTCCACCCCGCCCCGGGCCAGCACCGCCTCGAAATCCCGCAGCAGCGCCAGGGAGTATATCTCCGGCTCCAGGGAGAACTCTATCATCTGGTCAAATGCCTCCGGCTCGGGGTTCATCACCGCTATCGGCACCGTAATCCCCTTCGAGCGCAGCTCCACACCCTCGTCGGCATAGGCCACCATCAGATAGTCCGCCCCGCAGTACTGCAGCTGAGCCGCTATCTCCCCCGCCCCGCTGCCGTAGGAGAAGGCCTTCACCATGACGGCCAGCCTGGTCCCGCGCGGCACCCTGTTGCGCAGAAGGTTGAAATTGCGGGACAATGCATCCAGGTCCACCTCCAGTACCGTAGTATGCGACTGCCGCGCCAGGAAGCTGCCGATATACTCGAAGCGGAACTTCCTAGCCCCCTTTATCAGGATGTCCACATCGCGGAAGTCATCCCTGCGCTCATTGGCCAGAAACTCCTCGGTCGATACGTAGAAACGCTTCTGCGGCAGAGCCCCGAACATACTTCGGAGAGCGCTCAGGCACGGTCCTACTCCGATGAAGAGCCGCACCCCGGATTTCTCCAGCATCCGCGCCACCTGCCGGTAGAGCTGTTCCGCCCTATCCCCCACATCCACGAAGTCGGAGAGAATCACCACCTTGGGACGGGTAGAGTCCTGATGGGAGAGAGTGCTCAGGGCAATGGCAAAGGACGCAGGGTCCGAGTTATAATAATCCTTTATCAGCGTGCTGCCCTCCACCCCCTCGCGGATCTCCATCCGCATGGCGACCGGCTGCAGGTCTGCGACCCTGGGAGCCAGCTGCCCGAGAGTATAGCCGTGACAGAGCATGAATGTGACCGCCGTCATGCAGTTCTCGAATGAGGCGTCATCGGCAAATGGAATATGCAGCATCCCGCGCTCCGGAGCATTGTCCCCGCTGCCGCGGAACTCCACTTCCACATCCCTGCCTGAAAGGGAGATACTGCTGCCCAGCACCCTTACGTCCGCCTCGGGAGACTCCCCCCAGAGGCAGAGGCGGGTCTGCGGGCCGCATTGTTCCCGGATTATCCGCGCAGGCATGCCTTCCCGGCATATCACCGCGCGGCAGCCTCCGAAGAGCAGGGCCTTCTCCCGCATTTTCGCCTCGAGCGAAGGGAAATTCTCACTGTGCGCGTCCCCGAGATGGGTAAATACCCCCAGGTCCGGCCGGATGATGCGGTGCAGGCGGGCCATCTCCCCCGGCTGGGACATCCCGGCCTCTATCAGGGCGATACGGCACTCCGGCGTGACTTCCAGCAGCGAGAGCGGTACTCCGACCTGGGAATTGTAGCTGCGGGGACTGCGGCTGACCGGCACATCCTCCCCCAGCAGCTGGGCTATCCACTCCTTGACCACCGTCTTGCCGTTGCTGCCGGTGACGGCCGTCACCTCTGTCCGGGACAGGTCGTGGCGACGGTGGCGGGCCGCTGCGGACTGCAGGGCCTCCAGAGTATTGTCTACATATTGTATGGAAGCGTCTTTCAGAGAATCAAAACCGGGACGGCGCTCACTCAGAACGAAGTGACGCACCCCCCGGTCGTAAAGTGTCACGACATAGTCGTGCCCGTCATTGTTCTGCCCCTTCAGGGCGTAGAAGACAGTCTCCTCGGGACGGGTCACCGAGCGGCTGTCTACGGATACTGTCATCGTACTTCAGCTTTTTGCGGCGCAAAGTTAATGCTTTTTCCGAAAGACTATCCGCGTACCTGGATCAGTCAAGGGTATCCTCAGGCTGAAGAGGCATGTAGGGGCCGTCCTTCACCTCCAGGATGACAGACGGATCGATGACCTCCACCGAATGCCACTGGCCGGCGGGGATGTGGATGCCGTATTTTCCGGCTT
>DVGV01000006.1 GCA_018712545.1 Candidatus Coprenecus merdigallinarum
GCCGCTGCTCTTATCCGCGACAACCACGCTGACCGTGCCGCTCCGGTTCTTCTTTTTGCGCACAAACATGCCATAAAGATACTCATTTTAGGCTTGCGTCACCCGCGTCACCGGTAGAGTTTTCTGAAAATACTGATTATGATATGGTTACAATCAGGGCGTTTTTAGGTTGTCAAAGTCAGGAAAAGTAGTTTGTTTTCTCATAGTCTCTTCGAAAAAAGAAGTTGATTGTTTAAATGTTGAAAACTCCCTCGTATTCCCCTGAGGGGCCTTCAAGGGTCAAGGTAAAGGCACCCTCACCGATACCGGAGAGGTCATAGGAGTACTCCAGGCCGTCGGCAGGCAAGCTCGAGATGTAGACTGGAGAGCCCATGCTGTCGGACACCGTAACGCTGTAAATGCCTGAGGAGGAAAAGCTGACCCTCAGGACTTCATGGCTGATGGACGCTTCGGGGACTTCGATCATACTGTCAATGTATTAACCACTATGGATACTTTCCGGAAATCTTGCCTATAAATAAATTCCACATGGCGGACGATGCCAGAGGATCTCCTACAAAAACCGGATGCCTCTCTATATCTGTCAGGAAACAATGATATGCGCTCTCCTCCGGTATAAACTCGTTTGACTTCGCAAAACTTCCGGTCACATCTATCAATACGGCGTTATGGTAGTTGCGTACTGTAAGTTGCGAGAGTATTTCCGGCACTTCTTCCGATGAAGGAGAGAATACGACAAGCATTTCGTACAGACCGGACCTCTCTGACAGACTATAAAGAGTATCAAGATATTCCAACTTACTGATACGGCACGAGCCACATTCAGCATAATCGTAATATACCAACAGTAATGGAGAAAGGCTATCCTGTTCTTTGTATAAGGATGTCTTCCCGGCTTTCACCACTATCATGTCAGAGGGCAATACCAGCTGTGCCCCATACATCTCACGTAACACTTTTTTGGTTGATGTTGAAATACAGCCGCATGCCAGTATGAAGGACATGAAAATGATTGGCATTCCATATTTTACCCCTGCATCCATTCTGACAGATCATAGATACGGAACAGCTCCTCCTCGAAACTCAGGGTTGTGACGCGGCCTGTCCATGGATCCAGCACAAAACGGTCCACATAGGGGATCGCATAGCTCGCCTGAGGACGGAAGGACTTGTCCATCACAACCATCCTGTAGGAATACATGTCCGGAATGTAGGTCCCTTCCTCATACTCGAAGTCGTAGTAGCACAGAAGAAGGTTGTCTCCCAGGTCATACATCACATAGGTCCCATGATACTCCAGACCCTGTTCCATCTCTGACACCTCTTCCGGCGTGTGCTCGATATAGACTCGCTTCAGAAGGCGTCCGTCAGACAGGCTGTGCACATATATGACCGGGAGGCTCAGACCGTAGATGTACACCAACGTGGAATCGCAGCTCACCAGGGAATTAGTCTGAAGGTCCGGCACATATATGGGACTGTTCTCCACCGACGCATTGTAGTCCGCGTCCCAGCCCTCCAGATACGTCCTGGTTCCGCTCTCTGCATCGTAGAAATAGTACCGGTTGTTCTCAGGATTGCACAGGTAACGGCCGCCTCCAAGGTAGTTCACCTCGCGCATGCCGGTACCCAGGTCCAATTCGGGGCGGATCTCCGTCCCGCCAGACTGGAGGTCGGTACGGTAGGTATAGTAACGCCCCAATGAGAAATCCAGGACCCTGTACGTCAGCACGTCGTCCTCCAATGGCAATACCTGAAGGACGGCCGGGCTGAGAAGTTCTTCGGGACCACGGCCGAACTTCCCGGCACGGCACACCTCCCGACCGGAATCATCAAACACCGCAAAGACATCGCCGCTGCTGTCTCCTCGCGGGTCCAGACGCACCAGCCAATAGCCGGGAACACGTTCATAAGAGCCTATCCTGACCTTGAAAGGGTCATATGGCTGTTCCTCGCACGATATCTCTACGGAAGGGGACAGGGACTTTATGACCATGTAGTCCTTGTCCGAACACCCCGACACAAGTACAGACACCGACAGGACAATGCATGGCAGTATCCATCTGTTTGTATTTCGTTTTTTCATACACTATGCGGACTTAACTATGCTGCCGGATCTATTATTCCTGGATCAGGTGATGTAACCGTCTCATCCAACCCCTTGTAAATACATATACGGCTGTTACCAACACCAGAGCCGTAACGTCTTATACACTTTCCGCAATCGTAATAAGTACGCTTTACTTTATCCGTTGGATCATATTCAGATTGGGAGAAACAATCCACTATGCTACCCTCATCATCTGATGCTACCGCACTCAATGCAGCCGCATTTGCGTCAATAAAGCTATTTGTCCTGGCTCCTGCCCCCCACACGGAGATTGCACTTAAAAGACAAATTGATGATATTGTGATGGCTATAATATTCTTTTTCATAATACTGAGTTTTTTAATGATGTAAAATATTCTGACACTCTTCCACATAATTTGAATCCGATATCAGACTGGAGTTGATACGATGATGCCTAAACGCATGCATAGACAGCCACTTGACTGTGCGTCACATTATTACTGCCCTTATGAAGTGCCAGGTCCACAATATCCTGGTGAATGGCTTTGAAATGAAGTTTTTCATAATTTATCTGTTTATTGTATACAGAAAACTCCCTCGTATTCCCCTGAGGGGCCTTCAAGGGTCAAGGTAAAGGTACCCTCACCGATACCGGAGAGGTCATAGGAGTACTCCATGCCGTCGGCAGGCAAGCTCGAGATGTAGACTGGAGAGCCCAAGCTGTCGGACACCGTAACGCTGGAAATGCCTGAGGAGGAAAAGCTGACCCTCAGGACTTCATGGCTGATGGACGCTTCGGGGACTTCTACGATGCTGCGGGTCCTTACGTCGATTGATTTGAGGTCAATTTCCCGGACGATATCGTCATCACCGAGCAGAGTGATCGGCAAAACAGACATCAGGGTTAAAGTTGTAATCAATAATTTTTTCATATTGTCATTGGTTTTTGCCTCTTAAAAATATAAAACTGCTCTGCAACAACCAAAAATAAAAATTCACACACCGGATCGCATTACATGCTGATTATCAGCACATAACATGAGACCGCTGCGGGAAGTGTGAGTCACACCCCCGATAAAGACGCCTTGGAAAGCCGTCTGACGGGGGTTTGTGAAAAAATTTATTGCAGCTTTTCGTTGAGATACTTTGCCAGGCTCTTGCCGATTCCCATTTTACGGGCCAGCCGGGTCTTCCTGGTGCTCAGATTTGTCTCGCTGATATCAAGAATAGCGCATACCGCCCCACTGGGGTAACCCAGGCAAGTCAGCATGATCAGATACCTGTCTTCTTCCCTAAGATCCGGGAACTCTTCGAACAGGTTGTCCAGAAAACCGGGATAGATGGAATTGAGTACGGTCTCGGCATTTGAGTACGAGTTGCTGTCTGTTATGAACTCCTTTGCTATGTCAGCAAATCTTTCCATAAGGTTGCTGTCGTTGCTTTTGTGAATGTCATAGGCGTCCATGATCTTCCGCATCGCACTGTAGGTAAGGCTGAAATACCTTTTCAAACCGTCATTGGAGACTGCCTGGGCCGAAAGCTGCCTGCTTAGATTGTCGGCCAGGGCCCTTTGAGAGGCTATCTCGGCTTTTTGCCTTCTCAGCATTCTGTGTATACGGTAAAAAACCGTGATGACTGCTGCCGCTCCAAGGAAGACTACCAGAATCAGAAACACTATGCTCCTTTGGCGCTTAAACAAGTCTGACTCCAGTCTGTAATTCTCCGCTTTCAGCTCTGACTCCAAAAGATGCTTGTCGTAGTTATCCTTGAGTATGCCGAGTGCCGTTCTTTCTATCATGGCCCGGTTTTCCCAAAACTTTGCCATGTCGCCTTCAAGCCTGGCTATGTCCGCGTACCTTGAGAACATCATTATGCTGTCCGTACGATCTGTGACGGAGACAAGTCCGCTGACATACCTTGCGGAATCGGCATCTCCCGTACTGACATACCCTTCGACAAGTTTGTGCAGCAGACTTTTATAGAGACCCTCCTCGGCAGGACCGCAGGGAGCGTCTCCATATTCCGAGAGGACTTCTCTGACCGTGTTTATAATGCCGTCTGCATCGTTTTCCATCTTATAATAATGGCATAGCAAGTCAGACGCGGAAAGGCCGCAGAGACGGTCTTCGTATTGTTCTGACATGGAAAGTGCCTTTTCCAGATGCGGCAGCGCCTTTTCGGAGGAATCCACCATCAGCATTCTTGCGAGGGTGACATGGGCATACATGACACGCTCCGGCAATCCGGCTTCTTCAAAGCAGCACAGAGCTTTCCGGTATCTGGCTACGGCAGCGGAATCATTGACCAGGTTTGTCTGGTACAGCATGCCTATTTCTGTATTGATCAGCCCGAGTTGCTCAAGGTCACCGCCACGCTCGAATATCGGTTCGGCCTCCTTGTAGGCTGCCATCGCCCCTTCGCTGTCCCCGCGCTCTGAGAGTACTGCCCCCTGCATCATCAGTGCACGTGCGAGCCTGCTGTCAGGCCCCTTGCGGCGGTAGTAGCCCGCTGCCTTGATTATGGCGGTATCCTCCGCCACGGGCAGCCAGCATTTGTACCGCGCTTCGGTCATCAGGAGGGTGTAGTCGGCACGCTCACGTCCGCGCAGCGAGGAGGCTACGGTGCTGTCCAGCGTCAGAAGGGTGTCAAGGGCGGCCTCAGGCCGGAACATCATCAGAGAGTCGGCCGCTGTCAGGACGGGCTGCACCCGGCTGCCGCGGTACGTGCAGGAAGCCGGCAGCAGCAGAAGCACTGCCGCCAGAAGAATGTACCGTTTATATTTGTCCTGACCTCTGCCCACTGCGTGGATTTTACTTGAAATAACCGGCAGCCTTATCCTTGTCGCATTCTATCTGCATGCGGAGTTCCTCCATCGAGGAGAAACGCCTTTCCTCCCTCAGGCGGTCGATAAACCGGATACGGATGTCTAGGCCGTAGATATTGTCATTGAATCCCAAAATATGGGTCTCGATAGTACGTGCATTTCCGGCGCCTACCGTGGGGCGCGTTCCTATATTGCACACACCTCCATAATTCCGGCCAAGAACTTCCACCTCCACGGCATATACCCCATCGGCAGGTACCGTTTTCAGAGGTTCATAGAGTGCCATGTTGGCCGTTGGGAAACCCATAGTACGGCCAAGCATATTGCCGGATACTACCACCCCGTGCAGGGTATAGCGGTATCCCAGCATCTCGGCGGCTGTCCTGACGTCTCCGGCTGCAAGAGCATTGCGTATCTGAGTCGAGCTGACCTTACGGTCTCCGCAGTGTACTTCCTCGACTATCCTGGTCCTGAGTCCGACAGAAGCCGCCAATGCAGCGAGTTCCTCCCTCGAGGCAGTGGAAGAACGGCCCAGACGGTGATCATAGCCAATGACAAGAGTATCTACGTGGAAATGGTCCACGAGATACTCTTTCATGAATTCAACAGTACTCAGTTGGCTGAAATCCCGCGTAAAGGGAATCACGTAGAAACGGTCGATGCCGAAAGCATGAATAAGCTCCTTCTTTTCTTCAAGGGTATTGAGCAGGCGGAAAGAGGAGGCGTCCTGCTGGAGTACGTTGCGCGGATGCGGCCAGAATGTGACGACCGCGCTCTCCTCGCCTTCCTCCCGGGCCGTATCCTTCAGCACCTGAAGTACGGCCCGGTGTCCGGCGTGCACCCCGTCGAAGAAACCTGTGGCGGCTACAACCATCTTACGAGCTCCAGGTCCTGACGGTGAGGCAGGAGGTCGTTCTTGGCAAACACTCTGGCAGTCAGATAGTACACTCCTGTCGCTGTGGGTACGAGGTGGCATACGTAGCGGGCAGTGCCCTCAGATCCGGACTCATAGTCGAAGGTGAAGCACTTGCGCACGTGGTACGCGCCTTTGCGGTCCTGTTCGGCCCAGACAAGCTCGACTCCGATGTCCTCGGGTCTGATGTCGCCGAGGAAGAGCTCCACTTCAAATGTACGCTCCTTGCCGAGCATCGGCTGGTCGTTGGCATCGGTCGGACGGACATAGTCCTTGACCTCTATGTGCTGCCAGCTGTGACGGATGTTCTTCTTCCAGAAGGCTATCTCCTTGGCCACGGCGCAGTCATCGGCTGTGAGTTTAAGGGTCCTCTTATACAGCGGCATGTAGTATTTGTCCAGATAGTCGTTGAGCATCCTGTTGGTGGTGAAGTTGGATGCCACCTGGGCTATGGTGTTCTTGATATACTTGATCCACTGGGTCGGAACGCCTGTCTTCCTGTCCCTCTCATCGTAGAAGCCGGGAGCTATCTCGTTCTCTATGATGTTGTAGATGGTGGCTGCGTCCAGCTCGTCCTGGAAGTTCTGGTCATCGTAGGTACGCTCCATGGGGAGGGCCCAGCCGGCGTCCTTCTTGTAACCCTCGATCCACCAGCCGTCGAGCACGGAGAAGTGCATCACGCCGTTCATGGCGGCCTTCTCGCCGGAGGTACCGGAGGCCTCGAGAGGACGGGTCGGGGTGTTCATCCACACGTCCACTCCCTGCACGAGGGCCTTTGCCAGGTTCATGTCGTAATTCGGGACAAAGACTATCTTACCGATGAACTGAGGCATCTTGGAGATGTCCACGATACGCTTGATGAGGTCCTGCCCTGCCTTGTCGGCTGGATGGGCCTTACCGGCGAAGATGAACTGCACGGGACGCTCGGGGTCATTGATGATCTCGTTGAGCCGGTCCAGGTCCCTGAAGAGCAGATGGGCTCTCTTATAGGTGGCGAAACGGCGGGCGAAGCCGATGGTCAGCACGTCGCTGCGCAGGGTGTCCATGATGGTCACTATCTGGTGAGGCGAGTAGTGACTGGAGATGTCCGTGTTGGAGATACGTTTCTTGACCACCTCTATCATCCTGGCGCGGAGCTCACTGCGCACGTTCCAGATGACCTTGTCGTCCACCGAGTAGATGCCGTCGAAGCACTTCTTGTCGTATTTGTGAGCGGCGAAGTCGGCGCCGAAGACCTTGGCATGGATCTCTTTCCACTGGGGAGCGGTCCATGTGGGATAGTGTACTCCGTTGGTCACATAGCCTATGTGCAGCTCCTCGGGGAGGTAGCCGGGCCACAGGCCGCCGAGTATCTGCTGGCTGACCTTGCCGTGCATCCAGCTTACACCATTGACCTCCTGGGAGAGGTTGCAGGCGAGGTTGCTCATCGAGAACTTCTCGTTATGGTCCAGAGGATTGATCTTGCCGAGGGCCATCATGGTCTCCCAGTCTATCTTCATCCTCTGGGGGTAGTGGTTCATATAGGTTCTCAGCAGATCCTCGCTGAATGCGTCATGTCCGGCGGGTACAGGGGTGTGGGTGGTGAAGAGTGACGAGCACCTTACCAGCTCGACTGCCTCGCTGTAGGTGTATCCGGCAGCCACGTACTCGCGCAGGCGCTCGAGCCCGATGAAAGCGGCGTGCCCCTCGTTGCAGTGATATATGTCGCACTGGATACCGAGGGTACGCAGGGCCCTGATACCGCCGATACCCAGCAGGAGCTCCTGCTTCAGACGGTTCTCCCAGTCACCTCCGTAGAGATGGTGGGTGATCTGACGGTCCTCGGGCAGGTTGTCCTCGAAGTCAGTATCGAGCAGATAGAGTTCCGTGCGGCCTACGTCCACCCTCCATATCTTCGCGTGTACTGTACGTCCGGGGAAGACTATCGACACCATCTTCCAGTTGCCGTTCTCGTCCCTGACGGGCATGGCCGGAATCTTGAAGAAGTCCTGGGGCTCGTAGTCGGCCACCTGGTCTCCCTGGGCGGTAAGCCTCTGGCTGAAATAGCCGTAGCGGTACAGCAGTCCGACACCGGTCATCCTGACCCTCATGTCGCTGGACTCCTTGAGGTAATCACCGGCGAGGATACCCAGACCTCCCGAGTAGATCTTCAGGGAAGTGTCCAGACCGTATTCCATGCTGAAATAGGCTATCGAGGGAGAGGGACGGTCATTCTTGCCCTCCATATAGGTCTTGAAAATCTCTGTCACGGCATCCAGACGGGCCAGGAAGTCGGTGTCGGCCTCCAGTCTCCTGTAATCGTCGAGGGTCAGACGGTCGAGCATGGCGATGGGGTTCTTCTCGCACTTCTTCCACAGCTCGGGATCAATGCCCATGAACAGGTCCATGGCTTCTTGGTTCCAGCACCACCACAGGTTCTTGGAGATGATGTCCAGCCAGCGCAGCCTCTCGGGCATCACGCGGGTGACGATGATACGGCTCCACGAAGGACGGTTGACCTCGATACGGTGATAGTTCTGCACCTGGTCCTCCTTGTATTCGGGATATGCTCCCATAGCGTGCACGATACGGTCCAGGGCAAGGGAGTAGGCCTGCTTGTAGTAGTAGATGTTGTGCTTCCACAGAGCTATCTCCGAGACCTCAACCGCATTGGTGCGGTAGTGTTCCATCGTTTCGGGACTGAGCCTGGTCATCTCGATAACCTGCTTGAGGACGGTATCCACCACCTGGTCGTAGTTGGAGTCGTTGCGGGGCACGATGGTGATGGATGGATGGGCCGCGTTGTAGTGGCTGCGCACCCAGAGACCGAAACCGGCCAGGGTGGTAGTCACCGTAGGTACGCCGAAGGCCAGGGACTCCAGCGGTGTGTATCCCCAGGGCTCGTAGTACGAGGGGAATACGGTCAGGTCCATAGAAAGGAGCAGGTCGTAGTATTTCTTGTTCAGGACCCCGTCATCACCGTTGAGGTATGAGGGGACATATATGATCTTGACCTTGCTGCCCTTGTTGTTGACCAGGCCGAGAGCCCTCATCCGGTTGAGGATGATGTCGCTGCCGGGCTCGTTGAGGACATGGGTCGTCAGGCACCGGTAATCGGAGCCGTCTCCGGCGAGCTTTGCCGTCAGGGACTTGTCCGGACCGTTGTGGCCTGCGGGCACCATGATGAATGCCACCACGGTCCTCCCGCTGTAGCTGGAGCTGTTGAGCCTTCCGAGCACGTCGAGATAGACGTCGATGCCCTTGTTCTTGTATTCATAACGGCCGCTGATGCCCATGATGAAAGCATCGGAGCAGTCCTCCCCGCACATGGCCGAAGCCAGGGAGAGCAATGCCCCGCGTCCTGCCGCCACAGCCTCCGCCCGCTCGTCCTTGGATGGGAGGATGCTGTTGTCGAATCCGTTAGGAGTAATCAGGTCCACTTTCTTGCCGAGCAGACGCTCGCACTCGGTGGCCGTGATGTCGCTCACAGTCGTGAATACATCGGCGTTGACTGCCGCGCACCTCTCGAGCGAGTGCTTGGCCATCACATTGTAGTAACGGGCTTTCTCGTCAGCGTTGCAGTTGCTGAGTGTATCGTACAGAGGCACGTTGTTGCATGCCAGGCAACGGCCCACAACCGTTGCGTGGGTAGTGAAAATCGTTCCTATGTGGGCATTGATGCTCTTGAGATAGAGGACGCCGGCCCCGGTCATCCACTCGTGGAAATGAGCCACGACGCGGTGATGAGGCTGAAGATTGAACCGGACGAAACTCTCGATCACCTTTCCTGCGGCATAGCCGAAGAGGGCAGCCTCGATGAAATCCCACTGTCCGGAGAGGGAGTCCAGTTTGAATTTTTCCCAAAGAGAGGTGAATATCTCGTTCTTTCTGGATATGAACTGAGAGAAATCTACCAGGATGGCTATAGGATTACCGGGGATGTTCCACCGTCCGACCCTCAGGCGGAGTCCTTCTTCGGCGGCGGCTATCCTCCAGGTACGGAAGAGGATGGGATCCTCGATAAATTCCGGATTCTGGTCGGTGTCCACCCATACGTCCGGTCCTATATGAATATGGTTGCCTCCAAGCTCTTCGGAAAGGTTCAACGACTTGGTGGCCAATACGGTATGGATGCCCCCTACCTTATTGCATACTTCCCAGCTTGCCTCGAACAGATAGTCGGGCATCACAACTTTTTCAGTGCTCATAAAATGTTTCAGTGTTGGTAACGGATGTTATTCTTGTTTCAGACGTCCGTCGATCCTCAGCATAAAGTCACTCAGTACGTTCATGTAGTTGATAAATGCCTCATACGGGGTGTCGTACGGATTGAAGTAATTGTGCACGGCTCCGTCTGAGAAGAACTTGGTACACATATAGTAGAAATGGTCACTCTCCTGCAGTCTCAGGAAATCTTTCGCAATCTTGGGATCCTCTGTTGCTATCACCCTGTCGGTCAGGGCATACAGCTTCGAAGACGCCTCGTTCTGCAGCTCATTGCCGAGCCATGCGGTGGTGTCTCTCTCCTCGTCGGCCCATGAGATGGGGAAAGGTACGTTGAGAGGAGCCACGGGCTGGTGCTTCTTGATTACCTGCTGCGGAGTGCAGAACTCAAAGCCTGTCTGCGAGAGCACGGTCTCCGGCAGGGCACGGAAGAAATCGAAGATACCGGTCGAGGCGTTCTGGTGCTCGCCGAAGGTCTCGTAATCCATGAAGAGGTTGATGACCTCTCCGTCCTTGATGGATTCGGTCAGCCACGAAACGTATTTGCCGGCGTCCACAGGCCATTTTTCCCACGACTTGTCGGAGAAGCGGAAAGCGATGTCATCACTCAGGCTGAAGTTGCGGAGCAGGAGCTTGAGCTTGGGATTGACCGCATTGGTGTAGACATAGTTGGGGGATTTCCAGCCGAGGATGTGCTTTGCTCCCTCTGTCAGCATGCAGGTAAAGCCCATCTTGCTGACAGCGGCACCGATCTCGTCGGAGTAGATCAGCTCGGTATTTCTGAAGGTCTTGGGTTTTTTGCCGAAATGCTTGGCGATGAGGGCCGAATGCAGCTTGACCTGTTTCTCGAACTCCGTGGGGGAGAAGAGTGAGGCCAGGGTATGCGAATATGTCTCGCCGATGAATTCCACACAACCGGTGGCGGCCAGAGCCTTGAAGCTCTCAAGCACCTCGGGAGCATAGGCCTCGAACTGCTCGATCACGGAGCCGGAAATAGAGAAAGCCACCTTGAACTTCTTGCCGCAGGCGGCGATAACCTCCAGCAGGAGCCTGTTCATGGGCAGGTAGCACCTTTCAGCAACACGCTTGAGAATGGTCCTGTTGGCAAAATCATCGTAATAGTGATGGTCGTTTCCTATATCGAAGAAACGGTACTGTCTGAGACGGTCAGGCTGATGAACCTGAAAGTATATGCAGATTGAAGGTTTAGTTTCCATAATATGCGCTTTTTAATTCAATGTTGACAAATAGACTTGTTTGATTTTCTGTGCCGCGTTGTTCCACTTCAGTGTATTGACCTCCTCAAGTCCGCAGCGGGACGCCATCTCTCCGAGAGAGGGATACTTGAGGAGACCGTAGATGGCGTCGGCCATGGCGTCGATGTCCCAGAAGTCCACCTTGATGGAGTGCTTCAGGACCTCGGCCACACCCGACTGCTTGGAGATGATGGTGGGAACTCCCGTCCTCATCGCCTCCAGGGGTGATATTCCGAAAGGCTCGGATACAGAGGGCATCACATATACGTCGGAGACGGCAAACATCCTCTGGACGTCAGCTCCGCGGAGGAAGCCCGTGAAATGAAACTTATCGGATATGCCCAGCTTTGCGACACGGCGGATGGAGCGGTTGAGAAGGTCTCCGCTGCCGGCCATCACGAAGCGCACGTTCTTGTAGTATTTCAGGACCTTGTTGGCTGCCTCGATGAAATACTCGGGACCTTTCTGGAAGGTTATGCGGCCGAGGAAGGTAACCACCTTCTCCGGTACTCCGCGATGTACCTCGATATCGCTGCGGCCGCTGAAATCCACTGCGTTGTGGACAGTCACCACCTTGTCCGGAGATATGCCGTAACGGTTGATGACGATGTTCCGGGTGAGGTTGCTGACGGTAATCACCTTGTCTGCAGCCTCCATACCCATCTTCTCAAGGGCGTAGACCTGAGTGTTGACATTCTCGCCGGTACGGTCGAACTCCGTGGCATGGACATGGACCACCAGCGGCTTGCCGGTAAGACGCTTTGCGGCCACTCCCGCGGCATATGTCAGCCAGTCGTGGGCATGGATGACATCGAACTGGTTCTGAAGCGCGATTGTTCCTCCCACCAGGGCGTAGCGGGCCACCTCCTCCATGAGGTTGGTGCCGTACTTGCCGGAGAACTTGTATTTCTGCTTGAAGTTGATTTTAAACTCCCTGGCCTGGCTTTTCCTGTCCTCCTCGACCATCTCGGCAAAATCCTGAGGATCCACATAGGGAACCAGATTGCTCCCTATCCTGAGGAAATTGATTCTCTCCAGAAAACTCATGGGACTGCACTTGATATCGGTGGCCTCCACATCGCTGGCATTGATGATGTGCGCCACGCTACCGTCCTCATCCCCGGAAGCCGAGGGCATTACGAAAAGTACATCCACATCGTTGTTGGCCAGGCCTCTGACCATGCCGTAGCATGCAGTGCCGAGTCCGCCCGAGATATGGGGCGGAAACTCCCATCCAAACATTAAGACTCTCATAACTCCTCCGTATTATATTTTTTGACAAGGTATTCGGAACGAAGCAGGGATGCGGTGGCCACTGCGCTGGAGATGGCTCCGTGGGGATTGTGCGGGGGATCTCCGTCGTAAAGCTCGCAGATGGCACCTATGCCGTGACGCTCGATGTCCTCCTCGAAGGCATCGACAAGCTCCGTTGCCCTGCGCACGAACATCCCGCCGTAGAGTTTGAACATGGCCTCGATATAGTAGGTCAGGAGCCATACCCTGGTCGATCCCTGATGATAGGCATGGTCCCTCTGGTCCTGGTTGCCGTCGTAAACACCCTTGTAGAGAGGGTTCTTGGGAGCGAGGGTACGGATACCGCGGGCGGTGAGAAGCTCTCTCTTGACAGCCTCCATCACCTTGCCCTTGACCTCTTCGCTCAGGGGCGAGTAGTCGAGGCTGCAGGCGAATATCTGGTTGGGACGGGTGTAGATGTTCTGCCCGTTCTCATCCACGTAGTCGGCCAGATGCTGGCGCTCCTCACACCAGAAGACGTTGTAGAAATTGGCATCGATCTTATCCTTGACCGCCTGAAGCTGATAGACGAAACGGGTATCCGTACCGTACTTGGTCTCCATGTCGATCATGTAGCTCACAGCATTGTACCAGAAGGCGTTGGTCTCTACTTGGAAACCGCTGCGCTCGGTAACGGGGGCCCCGTCCTTGTCGTAGGCGTTCATCCATGTCATGGCCACGCCCTTCATCTGAGCCCACAGCAGACCGTTATCGGCCAGAGAGACACCCATGCGGCCTCCGTCCAGGAAGCTCTTGAGGATGGGCTTGAGCTTGGTGCGGTATTTCAGCCATATGCCCTGAGGATCTCCGGTGAAGGCTGCGTACTGCTGGATCACCCAGAAGAGCCACAGTGCCGCGTCGGCCTGCTTGGAGCCGTGCAGGAGCTGATGGCTGTATATCTTGAAAGTGCTGTCTATCACCTCTTCGAACTGGGCTGTGTCACCGTCCGCGAAAAGAGTCAGGCCGGGCAGGGATATGAATGTCTCGCGCAGTCCCTTGCCGAGCCATGTGTAGCCGGCGTATATCTCCTTGAGGCCCTTGCCGGTGTTGACGATGAACTGCTTGGCCGCACGGTGCAGGCAGTCGTCGTAGCTCTGCAGGGAAATCCTCCTGGCGGCCTCGCGGGTAAATACTCCTGAGAGGCCCTTCGCCGCTACAGGGGAAGTGGATACCGACACGACTACCGATTCTCCTTTCTTGATAGGGAGCTCGAAGTATCCGGGACTATAGAGGTCCTCCTGATATTCGAAGCCGCGGCGCTTCTCCTCGAGATACTCGATGTTGTAGTACCAGTCGGGGTTGTGGAAATAGTCATTCTGCTTGTTGAGCTGGAGGTTTACTGTAGGGAAACCTTCGTAGAGCCTGTAAGCGGCTCCATTCTCCACTGTCACGTATCCGCGCTCCGCGTCCTCGTTGGCATGGGTCAGGGTATGTATTTCCCTAAATGAAAGGAAAGGCCTGAGGCGCAGAGTGGTGGCCGAGTGGGCGTCCAGCAGGGTATACTTGATCAGCAGCTGTTCCTTGTTGTGCAGGAAGAGCATGGACTTGCTGAAGAGGATACCTCCGACCCTGTAGGTAATCGTGGGGTACTTGTCGAACTCGAAATCCACGATGTATTTGTGTCCGCGGGGCTCATAGTTGTTCTTTCCATAACAGTGAATGCCGAGATTGAATTCCCGGCCATGCTGGATAAGCGTCTCATCCAGCGAGGACAGAAGGACATACCTTCTGTTGTCGAAGTTCTTGACGGGGAGCACAAACAGACCGTGGTACTTGCGGGTATTGCAGCCTACGAGCGTAGTGTTCAGATATCCGCCGGTCTTATTGGTGGCGAGTACTTCCCTGACCAGAGAGTACTCCAGGTTCACCAATTCTTCTTTGTCAAATTTAAGATACGACATATACCTTTTTTAATATGTTATTTTCGTTTCAGGACTATGGCGGACCTGCTGGGCAGGTAAAGGGAAAGGGTGTCACAGTCGTTGTCATGCACGGTAACGTGAGCCGTGTTCTCATCATTCCGGCCGAAACCTCCGAATGCAGGCGCGTCTGTATCAAGCACTTGCCCATATTCTCCAGCCGGCGCGCGGAACTTGAAGTCTGCCACCGACTCAGAGGGGTGGAAATTGAGCGCAAAGATAAAACATCCTCTTGCAAAAATCAAAACTTTTCGGGCCTCATCCACATAAAGTTGCACCGGACGCTCGGTCAGGATATTGTTTTCGGCAAAAAGATGTATCATGGCGCGGTCAAACTGCCACAGGTCACTGTAGCGCAGGTCCGGATTGTCGCACAGGGACCACTGGCGGCGGGCATAGAAACAGGACCAGCCGTTGCCCTCGCGGGGAAAGTCTATCCACTCGGGGTGTCCGAACTCATTGCCCATGAAGTTCAGGTAGCCGTCCCCGGCCGTAGCTATCGTCACGAGCCTTATCATTTTGTGCAGGGCCATTCCGCGCTCGACAGTAAGGTTCTGCGAAGCCTTGTTCATGGCCGTGTACATTTCCTTGTCCATCAAGCGGAAGATGATGGTCTTGTCGCCCACCAGGGCCTGATCGTGGCACTCCGCGTAGGAGACAGTGCGCTCGTCGGCCCGTTTGTTGGTAAGCTCGTAATAGATCCCGCCCATGCTCCAGTCCTCGTCCTTGAGCTCCTTGATCCACTTGATCCAGTGGTCAGCTATGCCCATACTCAGGCGGAAGTCGAAGCCGATGCCGCCCATACCCGTAGGAGCCGCCAGCCCGGGCATGCCGCTGACGTCCTCGGCGATGGTTATCGCCTTGGGATTTATCTCCTTTATCATGATGTTGGCCAGGCCGAGATAGAGCAGGGCGTCCTCGTCCTGATTGCCGTCGAAATAGCAGGAATAGTCCGTAAAGTCCTTGCCAAGGCCGTGGTCCAGATATATCATGCTGGTCACCCCGTCGAAGCGGAAACCGTCGATACGGTACTCCTCCATCCAGAACTTGATGTTCGAGAGCAGGAAATGGACCGTAGAGGGCTTGCCGTAGTTGAAGCACCGCGAGCCCCAGGCCGGATGCCGTCCCCTTGCCCCTGCGTGACAGTAGAGGTACTCGGTGCCGTCGAGCATGCCGATACCCTCCACCTCATTGTCCACCGCGTGCGAGTGCACCAGGTCCATGACCACTGCGATGCCCATCCCGTGCGCCTCGTCCACCAGGGCCTTGAACTCCTCCGGAGTGCCGAAGCGGGAGCTCAGGGCGAAGAAATTGGAGACCTGATAGCCGAAGGAGCCGTAGTAGGGATGCTCCTGGAGAGCCATGATCTGCAGGGTGTTGTACCCGAGGTCGCGGATGCGCGGCAGGACGTTCTGACGGAACTCGTCAAACGAGGCCACCTTCTCCTCCTCCGAACTCATGCCAATATGCGCCTCATAGATGAGGGGACAGCGGTTATGCGGAACGAAGCGGGTATGCCGCCAGCGGTATTTCTTGGGAGGAAGCCATACCTGTGCGGAGAAAATCTTCGTCTCCGGATCCTGGACGCACCTCGTGGCATAGGCCGGAAGCCGCTCGCCGCTGCCGCCGTTCCACTCCACTATCCACTTGAACAGAGAGCCGTGAGGTACATCCGCAGCCGGCAGACGGAGCTCCCAGTTGCCTCCTCCGACGGAGTTCAGCCGGTACTTCTCATCCTTTCGCCAGCCGTTGAAATCCCCGATGAGGTATATCGCCGTAGCGTTCGGAGCCCATTCCCTGAAGACCACTTCCTTCTTGTCGGCATGCACTCCGTAGTACAGATGGTTGTTTACTGCATCTGAGAGCCTGCGGCCGTATCCGGCCAGCTCCTGTTTCCTGATCACCAGTTCTCTGTAGCGTTTTTCAATCTGGTCCCGGTAGGGCATCAGATATGGATCCTTGTCGAATATCATAACCGTTATTTTTAATGTTTCACCTGACTATTGTTCTTCATCGAGTATTCTCCCGATGCTTTCCTCGCTCTCTTTCAGCTCTTTCCGACAGTAGGTCAGAAGTTCCGCCGCCTCCTTTACCTTGGCGGGAATATCCCCCACCGCCGTCTGCGGATCCTCAATCTGAGCCACTATCTTCTCCAGACGCCCGAGCGCCTCCTCATATTTCATTTTTTCCATTTCTGCCATATTCAGTACAATTTAAAACATCGTTGCAATTTACAAAAAAATCCGATACTGCGCAAGCCCCTACCCCTGATTCACGGATTCGACGAGGCAACGGGCGGAGCCGTCGCGCAGGAGAAGGTCGAGGCGGTCGCCGGGGGTGAGGCCGGCGGCGGACTCGACGGGGCGGCTGCCGCGGAGGACGTAGGCGCTGCCGGGACGGAGCATGGCCACGGGGTCGCCCTTGCGGACACGGAGCTCGAGCATGTCGAGGCGGCCGGATTCGGCTTTCAGACGCAGGGCGGTACCGCTCCTGACCCGCATCCACAGGATGTTAAGGGCGTTCTGCTCATTGCCGGAGCGGAGTGCCACCCCCTTCCGCATACGCATCAGGAGCATGTCCACCCGGTTGCGCTCAAGGCGGCAGCGCATCTCGGTGCCGGAACCTAAGCGGCGGGCGGTCTGCTCCAGCCGCTGACGCATACCGTCGAGCCTGAGCGTGACAGAGGAGCGCAGCCGGTCGCCCAGGGCGGTCAGAGAGGCGTCCTCCTCCACGAAAGCATTCACTATCAAGTCAGCGAGGGCAGTAGGTGTCTTGACCGAGCGGGCGGCCACCATGTCGCAGATATGCGTGTCGCGCTCGTGTCCCACGGCCACCATCACCGGCAGCGGGAACTGGGCGATGTTCACGGCCAGGTCGTAATCATCGAAGCAGACCAGGTCGGCCACAGCCCCGCCTCCGCGCAGCAGCAGCACCGCGTCGTAGACCTCCCCGGCCTCCACATCGGCCATTACAGCATCTAAGGCGGAAATGATGCCGCCCGGTGCTGTCGGTCCCTGCATCGGAGCCTGATACAGACGGGTATAGAACTTGAAACCGTAACCGTTGTCGTAGAGATGATGCATGAAATCCCCGTACCCCGCCGCCGTCTCCGACGTGATAAGGGCGAAGCGCCGGGGCAGCCGGGGCAGCGGCAGGGTGCTGTTCATGTCCAGCATACCCTCCCTGCGCAGCCTCTCCAGGGTCCGCTGCCGGGCCAGTTCCACCTCCCCGAGGGTAAAAGCCGGATCTATGTCCTCGATGCTCAGGCTCATCCCGTAGACCTCCGAATACTGCACCCTCACCTGTACCAGCACCGTCATTCCGGCTTCCAGCCGGCGACCCGTCCCCTTGTAGAAGGCCGCCTCGACCAGAGACCGCCTTGACCTCCAGATGACCGCCTGGGCCTTTGCGCTGAACAGATCCCGTCCGGAGCCCTTCTCTACCAGTTCCAGGTAGCAGTGCCCGTTATTGTGCATTTTCATATCATGGATTTCCGCACGCACCCATACCGGAACGGGGAAATTGTCCGCCACAGCACCCCGTATCCTCTGCAGCAGCCGGGTCAATGTGATGTATTCCTGCATATTCTGTTGTTTTGTCATCATAAGCGTTGTACAAATTTGCAAAGTTGCTTATTTTTGTAAGACATTGACAAAAAATCCGCATACCATGAAAAAAATAATCCTCACCCTCCTCTCCGGACTGTTTCTCTC
>DVGV01000087.1 GCA_018712545.1 Candidatus Coprenecus merdigallinarum
ACTGAAGGGCTCGTGAAGAATGTGATTTTCAAGAGCAGGGAAGACTATATTGTAGGGATGAACGCCATTCCGGTGTGCACACTGCTGTTCAATGTGACTGTGCTGGCTTTCTGCCTGATGAGCAACCATGTCCATTTCATCGTACACGGCGATGAAGCAGACTGCAGAAAATTCATAATCAACTACAGGAGAAAACTAGGAAAACTGGCTGACATCAAAGGCGCGGACGTATGTATGAAAATAATCGACGACGCGGAGTATTTGAAGAGAGCCATAGGCTACGTACTCAGAAACCCTGTATCGGCCGGACTTAAAATCCTGCCCATTCATTATGAATGGAGTTCGGCATCTCTTTATTTCAGAAATCCGATACAGACGGCATATGGAAGCGTATCCGACAGCCCAAGGACAGTGGGTACCCTCTCCTACCGTGAAAAACGCCGCCTGCTGCATTCCCAGACCAAGGAACTGGACAGATTCACCCTGACTTCCGAGAACATGATCAATCCGGAATGCTACGTTGATGTCCGTGCTGTTGAAGAACTATTCTATTCGCCCGCCCGTCTCATGTACTTCATCTCCAGCAAAGAGAACATGGAAGTAGAGCTTCGTTCCGACATTCTTCACAAAGCACGCTATAACGACGATGAGCTCCTTGGCTCCATCCACAACATCTGCCATGAGGTATTCCGCCGCCAAATTCCCGCAGAGCTCAGTATCGAAGACCGCTACCGACTTGCAGAAATAGTCCGTAAACGTTACGGCATCCCGTTCAAGCAGGTAGCCCGCCTTACCGGCACCGACCCGGAAATTCTCCGCCGGACTCGTTGAAGACAACGCTGGAACTTTCCCGCCCACTCGGGTTAGGTGACCTGTCGTGACTTCTCAACGAATTTACTTCGTGGTGCACAGGAGAGAAAAACCCTCCTGTAAATCAGATTGTTACAAAACGCACTGCACATCCGCCCTCTTTTGAGATAGGCCAAATGTGCAGCATGACTTACAAACTACTGATTTTCAAGCGGTTGAAAATACGAGTGCACCCCGAAGTAAATTAGTTAAAATGGCTTTAGAAGAGGTTTCTTGTGACCCATGGGTCATTTTTGCGTATAATCATTATGTCAAATGCCGAATACCCCGGCATACGCTGCCGCTTTCTTCGCCAAAGGCAGCGGATAGGCACGGGAGGAAGATGGCATACGGAAAAATGTCATGCTGCGGGACGATGCTCCGGGCATGGAGAGGGAGAAGGAGACAGAACCGCCGACCGGGGGTACGGTCACGTCGAGGATGGAGGCGATCTGCTCCGCGGACTTGCCGCCGGTGGAGACTACGGCGCGGCAGGAGGGCATCCGGGCCAGAAGTGCCGGGATGTCGGTTGGCTCGATGATTTTCAGGAAGTTGTCGGAGGCATTGCCGCGCAGGCGCTTGACCATATAGGCGGCATCGTACAGGGCTATGCCCTTGCGGCGGCAGAACTCCACCACCCTCTCATAGTCAAAGCGTTTCTGCCCAGGCATCACAAAGTGTCCGGCATCTCCGTAGAAAAGCAGTCCCATGATCCGCCACATATCGTTCTGGAAATTCGGGTAGAAGAACTCCATCGACCAGCGGGCGTGCGGAGGAGGGAAAGACCCCAGCAGCAGGACCCGGGCGCCGTCCGGGACAAAAGGCTCCAGCGGATGCACCTGGAAAAGAGCGAACTCCCGCCGCATCAGTTCCGGATCGCGCAGCTTCCCCCGCAGCTCAGCCAGCCGCAGCGCATTCGGAGAGTCGGAGAACTGCAGGCGCATGTATCCGCCCTCCCCGTATTTTTCCAAAAGATGCCCGTAACTCTTCTGAAAGATATCCTCGTCTGTCAGCTCCGGATAATTGGCCCGGGCATAGAGTATTGCCCTGGAGAACACTGTATCGAAATCTATGAGCTTGTCCGCCTCGGCGACTATCCGGCCGTAGATGGAACGCGGCCAGGACTTGTTGGACGAGCGGTGGTCCTCTACTGCCTCCCGCATGAGGCCTATCTGGTCCGGAGAGAACCATTGCCGCAGTACCGTATCAGCCTCCAGCATCCGCCCGGAAGCCAGATGGTGGAACTCGCGGCCTTCACAGACACCGATATCGTGATAGGCCGCTATGGCAAATATCATGTCCGGATTCAGCGGTGCCCCGTCAGGACCGCGCTCTCCTTTCTCCACAAGTCTCCCGTAAAGTTCCATGCTCTGGCTGATGACCGAGAGTATATGACTGCGCGAATGAGCCTTGTCATAAGCATCATACCGCGGCAGCACGCTCTCACGCACATATGCCTGCAGCGGGGCGCTGACCTGAGGATAATGCCTGAGTTCAACTGCTGCCATGCCTGCTAACGGTGATGATGCGGTCTGGAAGCTCCGGGAGTCCTGTCGGCCCGGGGTCTCATAGGGAACTGGAAGTTGTTGAGATTGACCGTCAGCTGCACCAGCTGCTGCCATCCCCAGCCGTGGCCGTCAAAATGGTGCACGGAAGCCGCCTTCAGGCTCAGGAAGTCCTTGAAGTCATACCTGTAGGATATCTCAAGGCGGTTGTATATACCGGAGTCAGTACTGTAAAAGAGGGAACCGGTGTAGAGATCAGAGCCATAGGTGACATCAGACAGGCCGGTACGGTAATAGAGCGGCATCAGATTGTCCCCTGCATAGACGGTATTGTGGACTCCGAAGCCGAAATACTCAAAACCGGCCTCGGCCTGGAAGCCGCCTGGAGTGACGTACCCCTCGTTGCGTATCCGGTCATTCTGGAAAGTCTGTATCCAGCCCGCCCGCAGGCTGAGCGACATCCGGTCGGGCAGAAATTCCGTAAGATCCGAGACGAGATGGGGATACACCCACACGTTGTCCACCACGCCTGAGACCGTTGCGCTGCCGGCATAGTGCATCATCTTGAATGTATATGCGAAACTCAGCCATGACGCTCCGGCCTGACCGTAAGAGTAGACTTCAAACCGTTCCCTGGTATCCCGGTCGTGACAGCCTACCCAGTCCACTACTCCCTCAATCCGCCACCATCTGCGGGTATAGCTCAGAAGGGCTCCGCCAATGTTGGTGTCGAAGAAATAACGGTCGTCATAGAAGGCCACAGGATAATGTCCCGTGACCCGGCTGCGCGGGAAAGCCCCGGCATTGACCCTGAAATACCTGCCGTCGTACTGGTAGTACAGCAGCGCCTCAAGGCTCAGTTCCGGGGCCGTCCTGCCAAAATATTTGGCTGCGTCCACCCCGGCGTACAGGGCATGTCCCTCGCCGAATCCGAATCCTACCTTGGGAGAAAGCACGGCCCCGAAGATGGTTTCCGAAGGAGCGATATCCAGGGAGGCATATTCCCTGTTGTCAAATCCGAACTTGAAATCCACATCCCACAGCAGCTGCTGGGCCGACAGGGGACGGCATATGCCCATAAGGGCGGGCAGCATGACCAGGACGGCGATGGTCCGGGAAAAATGTAAGGCTGTTCTGCTCATGATTATTTCTCAATTATATTCTCGTAGAAGAACCCGAACACCCTGCGGGTAACATAATCGTCACCCAGGTTGTGTGTATAACCGGGAAGATAGAGCTGCTCGAAATCCTTTCCTGCCCTGACGAGGGCATTGACCACCTGCAGGGTCGAGGCCGGATCCACATTGTCGTCCAGCTCACCGTTGATCAGCAGCAGGTCGCCCTGGAGCCTCCAGGCATTGTCCACGTTGGAATTCTCGGAGTACCAGGGTCCGACGGGATATCCCATCCACTGCTCGTTCCACCATATCTTGTCCATACGGTTGTCGTGGCAGCCGCAGAGGGCCACGCCGACCTTGTAGAACTCGGGATAGAACAGCAGGGCCGCGAGGGTGCTCTGACCGCCGGCCGAGTAGCCGTACACTCCGACGTTGGAGATATCCATGTGCCTGTATTTTCCGGCAGCGGCCTGCATCCATAGGATACGGTCGGGATAGCCGGAGTCTCGGAGATTGCGCCAGGCTACGTCCTGGAAGGACTTGCTGCGGTTGTCGGTGCCCATGCCGTCGATGGTCACTACGATGAAGCCCATCTCCACGAGTTTCGAGAATCTCAGGTAGGCGTAGAAATCCTTGAGCACGAAGGAGTCGTGGGGACCGGCGTAGATGTACTCCACTACGGGATATTTCTTCCTGGGATTGAAGTCTGAGGGACGGAAGATGGTGCCCCAGATGTCGGTCTTGCCGTCGCGGCCTTTGGCCACGAACACCTCTGGCATGGTCCAGCCTGTGGCCAGCAGGGCGGATATGTCGGCCTTCTGCAGTTCCATCAGAGTATTGCCCCCGATATCGCGCAGCACGGATACGGGAGCCATATCCGGTCTGGAATACACATCGGTAAAGATGGTGCGGTCCGGATTGAAAGTAATGACATGATTGGCCGCCTCAGGCGTCAGGTCGGTAATCTCCAGCGAGCCGAGGTCGAGTCTCATCAGATGCTTGTTGTAAGGATCCTCACCTGCCGGCGTGCCGCCCTTCTCATCTATGGCGTTCATGCCGTTGGCAGCGAAAAGGACATAGCCCTCCTCTTCATTGACATCGTATATTTCGCGTACATTCCACGCCCCGGGAGTGAGCAGGACTGTCTCTCCGGTAGCGCCGTCGATCCTGTAGAGATGCCTCCAGTCGTCCCTCTCCGAGACCCAGAGGATGTCTCCGCAGTCCAGGTAACGACGGTAGAGAGTGTTGTAGTACACAAATGTCTCTGCCTTCTCCTCCGCCAGTACCCGCACCGAGGCATCCTCGGCCGAGACGGCCACCAGCTGATAGAGCTGATGCCCCCTCTGATTGTACTCAAAGGTAAAATACTTCGAATCCGGGCTCCACTGTCCGAAAAAGAGGTAGTACTGGTCTGCAAATGGATCCCTGTCCACCTCCGTCACCGCCCCGGAGGCCACGTCGAAAAGCACCGGCACGGCCTGGGACAGCCTGTCCCCGGGCTTCGCATAGTTGATCCATCTCAGCTCCGGCTGTATCCGGTCCCCGGGCGCGGACTCCCTCAGGGGTATCTGCCTTTCCCTGACATATTCCCGCCGCACTGAGGCCAGCTTTCTGGAATCGGGAGACCAGTGGATCTCCGCATAATAGTCCTGCTCCGTCCCGTCAAAGCTGAGCTGCCTCTCAGTCCCGCGCACAGGGCTGCCGGAAGGTGCATAGGCACGGTCTTCGGGGACTGCCAGATCCCTGACCCATACATTGAAGTCCCGCAGAAATGCCACATACCGTCCGTCAGGGGAAGTCACGGAGTCGCGGCTGCGCCAGTCCGGACGCGGCCTCCTGGGAACGGAGGAGAGATATTCCTCATACTCCTGCTGCGTTATCTCCTCTTTCGACGGAGCTGAGGCATCCACTAGGAAATAATGCAGGCCGTCCGCCTCACGGGTAAGATACACAAACCCGGTGGTATCGGTCCACTGCGGCGTCACGGCGCCGTCATACACCAGGTTGTTGATATTGGGCAGAGTGTCCAGCTCCGCATATTTCTCCCTGAAACCTTCAGGAGAAGGAGTAAATGCCAGTGAAGCACATAAAATGGATATCAGGTGCATATTTCAGGTATATTTATCGTTCCTCTTCTGCTGTCTGCCGCTCCGGCTCAGACCCGCCGTCATCCTCCAAAAGAGCGGAATGAAAGGAATCCCTCGCCCGGATACCTTTTTTCTCCAGTCTGCGGGCTGTCACCACCACCGAATTCCTGGAACCTGACAGGGCCTTGCGGGCATCCTCGAACTTCGCAGAAGCCTTGACAAGTACTCCGCCTACTTCATTGAAAGTATTGGCGAAGCGGGTCACCCTCTCCAGCAGCTCGCCGGCCAGGGACATGACCTCCTCGGTGTTCTTCTGCTGACGGACCCTCACCCAGGTGTTCTCGATGATCTTGAGCATGGCGAAGAGGTTGGACTCCCCCGCAATGATGATGCCGCTGTCAAAAGCTTCGTGCCATTTCTCCCGGAAGTTCTGATAGTAGAGCTGGAAGGCGCCCTCGTTGGGCACGAACATCACCACGTAGTCCAGGGAATCCCGGCCTGTGGAACGGATGTAGCGGCTGTAGTTCTTGGCCGACAGTTCCTTTACATGGGTGTCAATGCTCCTGCAATGAGCTGACAGCGCCATGCTGCGGGCCGTTTCGTCAGCAGCCCCGGCATATGCTATATATCCCTCCAGAGACACCTTGGAGTCGATTACCACAGCCTTGTTCTCAGGCAGATAGAGCACCACATCCGGGATGAGCCGGCGTCCGCCCTCCTCACTGAGGACGGTCTTGCCGTCTGTGTCCTTGATGGCCTCCTGCTTGACATAGTCCTCCCCCTCCCTCAGGCCCATGCCTTCGAGGAGGTTGAGCAGGACGACCTCGCCCCAGTTGCCGACAGTCTTGTTATTGGTCCGAAGTGCTGTAGCCAGATTGTCGGCCTGCTTTCCCACTGCCGCCGTCTGTTCCATCATGGAACGGATCTGCTGCTCGAGAGTGGCGGTGTTTTTCATGGATTTCTCCTTGGAGTCCTCCACGGCGCGGCGGAACTCCTCCATCTTCTTGCCCAACGGGTCGAGAAGATTCCTGATCTGCTCTGAATTGGCGGCCGACAGGTCTCCGGATTTCTCCTTTAGAATCGATGAGGCTGACTCCTTGAATGTCAGCACCATCTTCTGGAGCTTCTCATCGTACTCGCGGCGCATGGTCTCTGCCTCCGCCTTGCGGGACTCCTTCTGCTCTTCCAGGCTCTTCTCCAACATTTCAGCCCTGGCCTGAGCCACTTTCAGGTCTGCCCCGGCGACATTCAGCTGTTCCTGGAGAGCCTGAGACTCCTTCCTGGCCTGAGCTGCTTCCTTGCTGCGGGCAGAGGCCTGGATTATCCAGGCCCCCGCCGCTCCTATTAACAGTCCTATGACTGCTGACAGAACCCAGAGCATACCTTCCCTATTGGCTTAGAAACTGCTCTTGAGTCCGGTAGCGCGGTTGAATACCGGCAGCTCCGGTGTAGAGTCCTTGTCCTTGATGTAGTAGCCGTTGCGCTCGAACTGCACGGCGATGCCGGATGCGTCCTCCAACAGTCCGGGCTCGGCGAGAGCGTCCACCTCCTTGAGGGAGTCGGGGTTCAGATATGCCTTGTAGTCCTTGCCCTCGGGGATGCCGCTCATGTCGGCCTCGGTAAAGAGCCGGTCGTAGAGTCTCAGGCGGACCTTCTCGCACTGGGTGGCGTTGACCCAATGGATGGTGCCCTTGACCGAGCGCCATGTGCCGCTGCCGGGCTTGGTGGTGGGGTCGTAGGTGCAGCGGATCTCGGTAATATTGCCCTCGGCGTCCTTTACCACCTCCTCGCACTTGACGATGTAGGAGTATTTCAGGCGCACCTCTCCGCCGGGACGCAGGCGGAAGAACTTCTTGGGAGGCTCCTCCATGAAGTCGGCCCGCTCGATGTAGAGCTCGCGGCCGAAGAGGATGGTCCTCTGCCCTGCCTCGGGGTCCTCGGGATTCTTAGGTGCGGTGCAGTATTCCGTGCGGCCGGTCTCGACCTCGGTGGCCGCGCTGCACTCGCCGTCGTTCCAGTTGGTGATGACCAGCTTGACGGGGTCGGTGACCACCATATAGCGGTTGGAGCGCTTGTTCAGGTCCTCGCGCAGGCACCACTCCAGGAGCGAGAGGTCGATGAGGTTGTCCCTCTTGGCCACTCCCACCTTCTCGGCGAAGTTGCGGATGCTCTCGGGGGTGTAGCCGCGGCGGCGGATACCGCAGATGGTCGGCATGCGGGGGTCGTCCCAGCCGCTGACAAAGCCGTTGCGCACCAGCTCCAGGAGCTTGCGCTTGCTCATGACGGTGTAGGTGAGGTTCAGGCGGGCAAACTCGTACTGATGCGAGGGGAAGATGCCCAGCTGCTCGATGAACCAGTCGTAGAGCGGACGGTGTACGTCGAACTCCAGGGTGCATATTGAGTGGGTGATGTGCTCTATCGAGTCGCACTGACCGTGGGCGTAGTCGTACATCGGGTAGATGCACCACTTGTCGCCGGTGCGGTGGTGCGAGGCGCGGATGATGCGGTACATCAGGGGGTCACGGAACATCATGTTCGGGTGAGCCATGTCGATCTTAGCCCTGAGCACCTTCGAGCCGTCGGGGAACTCCCCGTTCTTCATCCGCTCGAACAGGTCCAGGTTCTCCTCCACGCTGCGGTTCCTCCAGGGGCTGTCCACACCGGGCTGCTGGACTGTACCGCGATTGGCGCGTATCTCCTCCTGGGTCTGGTCATCCACGTAGGCAAGCCCCTTCTTGATGAGCACCACTGCCCAGTCATAGAGCTGCTGGAAATAGTCGGAAGCGTAGTACTCTCCGGCCCAGTTGAAGCCGAGCCACTTGATGTCCTCCTTGATGGAGTCCACGTACTCGGTGTCCTCCTTCACGGGGTTGGTGTCGTCAAAGCGGAGGTTGGTCCTGCCGCCGTACTTCTGAGCCAGGCCGAAATTGAGGCAGATGCTCTTGGCATGGCCGATATGCAGATAACCGTTCGGCTCCGGCGGGAACCGGGTCATCACCGACTCCACCCTGCCCGATGCCAGGTCATTCTCAATAATCTCTTCGAGGAAATTTTTCTGCACGGCTCCTTCCGCCGCGCTCTGCTGCTGTCTGTTTACGTCTTCCATCCTTACTGGTATTTTTACGGCTGACAAAGATACAATGTTCTCTGAAATCATGCAGATTTTTTTGTTTTTGTTTTTGTTTAAATTTGAAACGTAATTCTAAAAATAGAGATGCCATGAAAACAAAACTCTCCAAAAAGTCTTTCGCGGCAGGTCTTGCCGCCCTGGTTCTCTCTACCGGCACTTTCTTGGGCGCATCGCTGTTAGTTTCTCAAAATGCCAATGCTTCATGTGAAGTAAAAAAAGGCGGAAAGACAGTATTCAAATGCATTGGTGATGAAGGGAACTGTAAAGAAGAACTTAAAAATACAAAATTCCTTGATTTGTTATTTCTTGGTGAAATATCCATAGAATGCTCAGGAGAAAAGGTTGCTATTGATGAGGATGAAACTGATAAAGATATCCACCTTTAACCACTTTACACATGAGATTTTCACACATCTGCTCAATAATGACTGTTGTAATATTATTGGTGTCCTGCTCAGATCAGGACACCAATAATATTTCTGTCCAGACCA